>CAYZGY010000076.1:1795-16142 GCA_964478085.1 uncultured Planctomycetia bacterium | reverse complement strand
GTGGGTTGCGTTCTGGTAGCTATTCCGGCGTGTCGTCACGGTCGCGAGAAGGAGGGGGGCGGCACCGCTCAAATGATTCGCGACGATGATCGCCTGACCTTCCTTCGGAAGGAAGTCGTAGTTGTGCGTCGTCTTCACTCCGTGAACGAGTCGGGAGTAGACGATGTTGAAGACCCGGAAGTATCCGAGGAAGAACGGATCCTCCGGGCCGCGCACCTTCGGCATGCACGCGAGAGCGATCAGCGCACAGAGAAGCACGAAACCTACGAGGGACCCGAGAACGAGAAGGGTGATTTCCTGACCGGTCATGATGATTTTCTGACGCGCGAATCTCGGCCGATTGTAGATGAGACCGGGGATAGTTGCCCGATGAATCGCCGTGCGGCAGAATACCCGCATGCGCATCATCGGCGGATCTCAGCGAGGCCGGCGGCTCTTTCCGCCGAAGGATCGATCGATTCGCCCGGCTCTCGATCGTATTCGCGAGTCGATCTTCAACGTCCTCGGTGATCGTGTCGAGAGAGCGCGCGTGCTCGACCTCTTCGCTGGAGTGGGGGCTTTCGGCCTCGAGTCGCTCAGCCGTGGCGCTCGCCGCGCGCACTTCGTCGACGCGTCGAAGGGCTCGATCGCGATTCTCAAGAAGAACGTCGCTCAGCTCGGCTTTGAGGCGTTCGCCGACGTCGACTGTGCCGATGCCTTCTCGACACCGCTGGTCGACCCGGAAGCGCCTCTCCTCTACGACATCGTCTTTCTCGATCCGCCCTTTCCGCTCTTCAAAGAGCCCGCGAGCGTCGAGACGATCTTTCGGCGGGTCGCGGAGCTCGTCGAGAGTGGGCGGGCACGCGAGAGCGGGGCGGAATCGCAGATCGTATTGCGTCAACCTTCGGGGTATCGCGAGGCGCCGCCCGTCGAGCCCGAGGATCGACGGGCGTACGGCGAGTCGGTCGTTCTGTTTTACTGAGCGAGCAGCTTTGCCGAGCGATCCGTGGGGGACACTTACTCGTCGACGTCGATCGTATCGAGAGGCGCCTCCCGCTCGACACGAGCTCGCTCGCGTTCGCGATCACGCGTAGGAGGCATCAGGACGGCACGGCGCTTTCCCGGTGGAGGCTCGACCGATGCGGAGGCTCCGATCGGCTGCGCTTGTTCCTCGACGGCGCCTGCTGGTCGTCGCGCCTTCCCGATCGTCGGCAAGTCGGCTTCCACGTCGTCCGACTCGATCCAGAGCGAAAGCGCGACGCGCGAACGATCGCTCGTGACGAGGTCGGTCGCGACGACGTGAAGCTCGTACCGACCGGGCTCGAGCGAATCGGGGATTCGGTAGCGTGCCCAGAAGTTGACGAGCTCGTTGCCTTCCGTCAACGGCTCGAAACCGGCGTCCTTCGAGAGGAAGACGACCGAGTCGAGCTCGGCGCCGTTCGTGTCTCGCAGCTTGAGCGTTCCGGCGAAGCCACGTTGCTTGTTGCCCGACGCGTTCATGAGCTCTCCGAATCCCGCGAACTCACCGTAGAGCAGAATTCGCTCGCCGGTCGAAAAGCGTCGTCGCCCGAGGAGGTCGTAGTCACCCTGACCTCGGATCTTCGAGACGAACGCGACGTCGACGAGGCGAAAGTCTCGAGCCGCCGACGGGGGAAGTCCGGTTCCGCCGATCGTGTCGACCGTCGCATCGTTTCCTGCGAGAGGCTCGACTCGCTCGACGCCCTTGAGCGTCGCCGGTTGGACCTCGGCGACGGGAGCCGGTGTCGGCTCGAGCTTCGCCTGAGACTCGTCGGGTCCACCTCCACCTCCACCTCCACCTCCACCGATCCGAGAGAGCGGGAGGCCGCGATTCGGTCGGTTCTCGAGCCAGCCACTTTCGAGAGGCAGCGTCTCCTGACGGCCGCGAAGTCGGCGTGACTCGATCGAGCCTCGACCTTCGCACGAGGTGAGCACGACGCTCGTCCCGAGCGCGCCGCAGAGAATTCCGACGATGGTGAACGTACCGGAACGCATGATCTTGCCCTCTCGAAAAGTGCGCGACGGCCGAAGCGCATCAGAGATCTTCGGCCCTTATCGACTTATCGGTCAGACGCAGGTGCCCGTTGAGCGTACTCGGAAGAAATCGTCGTTACCGGAACGCGTCGATCGTTCGGACGATCAGGACGCACTAGTCTCGCGGCGACCGATAACGTTGCAGCGTGTGGAGGAGTGTCAGCATGTCCTCGTGGAGTGGCGACGAGAACGTCACGGTCTCCTTCGTGACCGGATGCCGGAAGTTGATGCTCGCGGCATGGAGCGCGTGTCGCTCGATGATCGGCTCCTCGGCCGCGGGCTTCCGCTTTCGCTCGAGCTCCGAGAGGTAGATCGTCTTCTCGCGGCCGTAGAGCTTGTCGCACGCGACCGGCGAGTGGATCGAGGCGAGGTGGACACGGATCTGGTGCGTGCGTCCCGTCGTGGGGTAGCACTCGATGAGCGAGTAACCGTCGAACGTCTCGAGCACGCGGTAGTCCGTGATCGCCGAGCGCCCGCCGCCGTCGGTTCGCACGACCTGCTTCTTGCTGTGTGACGGGCTGCGGCCGATCCAGTGGCTGATGCGGCCTTCCTCCTCGCGCGGCTTCTCGCGCGTGATCGCGAGGTAGGTTTTGTGGACGAGGCGCTCGTGGAACTGGTACGAGAGCGCTTGGTGCGCGACGTCGTGCTTCGCGACGATGAGGACGCCGCTCGTCTCCTTGTCGAGGCGATGCACGATGCCCGGACGCTCCACGCCTGCGATTCCCGAGAGATCGTCGAGCCAGTAGAGGAGAATGTTGACGAGCGTCGGACCTTCCTGATGCGGCGCCGGGTGAACGCTGATGCCCGCGGGCTTGTCGATCACCGCGATGTGCTCGTCCTCGTAGAGGAACTCGAGCGGTAACGCCGCCGGCGCGAGTGACACCTTCAAAGGGGGCGGAATCACGACGCGTACCGTCGTGCCCGGCCTCAGCTTGAGCGCCGAGCGGATCGTCTTCTTCGTCGTGGGGTACAGCGTGACGTAGCCGTCACGGACGAGTCGCTGGAGGTAGGAGCGCGTGAACTGAGAGAGGTTCTCAGCGAGGAAAAGGTCGAGCCGTACCGCCGCTTCCGACTCGTCGAGCTGGAACCGGTACTCGTGGCGGTGGGGGGCTTCGCCGCTCGACTCGCTCGATTCGTTCGAGGCCGATTCTGGGGAGATCGCTTCCGCCGAGAGCGGATCCGACTCGTCTTCGTAGGAGTTACCTGGTTCCAGAGGACGCGATCCCCCCAAATCGTAGACGGCTGCTACTCGGTCTTCGCCCCTGTTCCGCCGCCACTGTCAGTGCTACTGTCAGTGCTGCTGTCAGTGCTGCTGTCAGTGCTACTGTCAGTGCTACTGTCAGTGCTACTGTCAGTGCTACTGTCAGTGCCAGCTCCGGCAGGAACGGTTCCGGGAGCCTTGAGACCGTACTTGCGCTTCTTGGGCAGCCAAGTCGCCTTTTCCTTCTCGCCCTTGACGCTCACGGCGATGCTCGTCGCCCACGTCTGGATCGCCTCGTCGCTCGGGAAGCGGCTCGCGGCCTGCTGGGCGAACTTGCCGGCGGCATCGAGGAGGGCGCCCTTCTTGGCCTTCTCGGCATCGTCCTCGTCACCGCTGCTGATCATGAATCCGGCGAACGGATTGAGCGAGGTGTGCTGCTCACCCGCGACGCGGCGCAGGAGGAAGCCGACGGCTCGCTTGTACGCGGCCTTCTCGGCGTCCGTGCCTTCGACCGAGGCGAGCGCTTCGGTGATCGCGTCGACGTCGACTTCCGCGTCGTCGCCGAGCTGATCCGTGACCTGGAAGACGCGCGCGTTCGCGTCGTTGAGGCTGTTCTCCGAGATCGACCCGATCATCTGGAGGACCGCGAAGATCACCACCGATGCGATGACGACGATCATGAGGATCTTCCAGTGCTGCTCGAGACCCTTCTTCGTCTTGACGGTGAGATGCGAAATCTTCTCGTCGAGGGAGACGGGCTTCGGATCTTCGGACGTCTCGGGGTTCCTACGATTCTTCTGGCGCGTGGGGTTCTTGGACAAGGCTGCTCGTTTCAGGAGTCGACGAGCGTCCGGGACCCCGGGAGGGTCGCTTGCGAGCCTCAAGAGTGAGGCATCATGAGCGAGGTGCCGTCCGGGCGGGCCGTCCGCCGAGCTCCTTCTCCTAAGAAGTTAAAAACCGCTCGTCTGGATCGTCCCGCCCCCCAGCTTGTGCTGATTCGACGGGACTTATTCTCGACTTCCCTGCGTTTCCACAGGGGTGTTGCTCTCTACGAAACTACCATCCGAAAGGCCAACCTCGGTCGTACTTCCAGAGGTCCGAATCGCGCGGGTTCCGGCCGCATCAGCTCCATCGAGATGAGCTCCGGCGTCGTCGTCCGCGTGATCGTGACCGTCACTGTCCGAATGGCCCAGTTCGGAAGTGTCGATCCCGAACTTGTGGTCGACGCTTCCGTAAACGGACTCCGCTTTCTTCGCGCGATCTTCAGCCAGTGCGTGATTCTCCTCGATGCTGAAAGACTCGAGGCCAAGTGTTCGCACTTCGACGCGCATGAAGCACGACGAGCTCCCGTACAGCGAGCTGTCGTCAAACATGCGGGAAAGTTCGATTGTAGTCCCTTCGTCTCCGTTGATGAACTCCAGTTTCTTTTTCCCTTCCGTCTCGACGATCTGCTTGAGCTCCCAGCCACGGAGCTGCATCTCGCGGAGGAAGAACGGCACATGATCGGCCGGCACCCCGCTACCGCGGTACTTGGCGATCCAAGTTGGCTTGAAATAAGCCTTTAGCCTTGACGGTTGGTACTTGTGCGCCGACTCGAGCACAAACTCGGACGGGAACGGGAAACCGGGCAACTCGTACTCGACGAAGTCGACTCGGTCTTCCTTGGGGGTCGGACCGACACACCCGGTCGACACGACCATCACGGTCGCCGCCGCCGCCAAAGTCAGCGCCAGCGACGTAAATCGTTCGCTTCTCTTCACTTTCAGATCCTCCAAGGTAGAAACGTCAATCGGTCGACTCCTCCTCGACCGTGCCCGCGAGCCGCCCAAACCCCTATGGGAAAAGGAACTTACGGACGCTGACCGGGGTCATTTTAGTGGATTCTTTGGAGCGCGCAAGAGAATTGTCGACGCTGCGAGCCCCCCGCCTGCCGAAATCAGAGGAGGATGGTATTCTCTATCCGGCCGAACCTGGGGCACGGCCCCCCCCGAACCTCCTCGAGGATTTCGTAAGCTTTGTCGATTAAACGACTTCCGGACATGCTGCGGCAGCTGTCTCAGAAGCGCGCTCGTCGCGCCGCGGCCGCCGACGCACAGCCTCGACCACGGCAGACGGTCTTCGATCGTCTCTGGGCTCACCGCACGGTGCGCTGCGCCGTCTTTTTCGGAACCTTCGTCGCCACTTGGATCCTCTCGGGTGGCGTCGCCCACAGCTGAAACCCCCCGTCGGGTGACTCGATGAGGCGCTTCGTCTTCGCCACGCTGGCGCTCGTCCTCGTCGGAGTCTTCAGTCTCGAGCTTTACTCGAATCCGATCGACCGTGGCGCGACCAAGACGGTCCGCGTCCTCTTCATCGGAAACAGCCTGACCTTCGCGAACGACCTCCCGAAGATGGTCGCAGACATCGCGAAGTCCCAGCGCGAAGAGGTCGTCGACGCTGCGCGTCGCGCCCATCCGAGGACGAAGATCGTCTTCTATCAGGCGAAGGCGTCGCCGACAAGATCGTCCTCGGCTCGAAGAATCGCTGGAGCTTCTAGGCTACTTACTCCGACGCGTCTTCGCGTCGCTCGCCGGGTCCTCGGGCTCGATCCCGAGGTACTTCCGTCTCCATTCGACGGGGTCGCGTCGTCGTTCCGCGTCGAATGCGCGATACTTCGCCTCGAGGCCCCTCGGCCAGGCGAAGCGCGGCGCTTTCTCGCGAACGTAGCCCTCGAGGTGGGCGACTCCGACCGTTCCCCGGCGGTTCTCGGGGCGACGATAGCGCCACTCGCTCTTGCGAAAGACCTCGTCGACGATGCGGAAGAGCTCCGGGTCGTACTTCTCGAGCTCGACGCGCGTGTCGACGAAGTTGTGATCGTGATCGGGTGGTCGATTGGTGTCGAAGTAGGATTGGACACCCTCGGCCCAGTATTCCTTGCGGTTGCTCGCGGCGTACTTGCCCTTCCAGAGGCCGCGCTTCATCGCGCGCCGGTAGATGCCTCGGAGGCGGCGATCGAAGTTCTCGTCGATCGCGTCGAGGCCTATCTCGTGAATCGCGTGAGCGAGCTCGTGGACGAGGACGTTCTCGGCGGCGTAGGGATCGCCCGGAAAGCGCAAGAGATTCTCTTCGCCGCAGCTGACCGCGGGGCGCTCGTCGGTCGCGCCGAGTCCACGCGCGCGACGATCCCACCAAGGACCGGGCTGGAGGTCGCTGTGCTCGGGGACCGACGTCGTCATCTCGCCGGCTGCCATGACGACGAAGCGTACCTTGTTTTTCGCCATGGCATCGAGGAGGTCGCGTCGGCGGTGGAGCATGCGGTCGATGAGGTACGCCGCTTCGAGCAGCGCCGCGTCGGAGACCTTCGCGGAGGAGACCACGGGGAAGCCGTCGACGTCGACGAGCTTCGCGTAGAAAGAGGTGAGCGCCAAGCGGGCGCGCAGGTCGTGTGGGATTTTCTCGACGTGACGTTCGGGGATCGCTTGAGGTCCCTTCTCCGTCGATCGTTCCCGGAGGGCCGCGCACGACGTGAAGAGCGTGGTCGTCACGGCGAGCGAGGCGAGAAAAACAGTCGGGAGTCGGGGCCGATCAGGTCGATTCATCCGGATGATCAGATCACCTCGAGCGCGTTCGTGCAAAGTTTGTCGATATCGTCACACCTTTTGGATCGGTTAGAATGCTCGCTTCGTTGAAACTCAAGCGGGAACTCCAAAGGAAAGGGTTTCGAGCCTCATGATTCGCCCTACGCGTAATCACCCCAAGCACCACCGCACGGCGGTTTCTTGTGCTGCCTTAGCCATCGTCGGAATGCTTGCTTCCACGCCGATCATTGCGGCGGAAACCAAGTCGGCTAACGAAAAGACGATCCTCTTCATCGCCGGTCGAGACAGTCACGGCTTCGGCTCGCACGAGCCCGCCGGCGGTTGTCGCGTCCTCGCGCCGGCGAACGAGCAAGGCATCTCGGGCGTGAAGACGACGATCGTCACGGGTGGCTGGCCAAAGGACTCGAAGCTCGTCGAGCAGGCCGACGCGATCGTCCTCTACATGGACGGTGGCGGGGGACATCCCGTCAATCGACATCTCGACGAGATGGCGAAGGTGATGAAGAAGGGCATCGGCCTCGCGTGCATCCACTACGCGGTCGAGGTGCCGAAGGGAAAGAGCGGCGATCACTACCTCGACTGGATCGGCGGCTACTTCGAGACGCACTGGTCGGTCAATCCGCACTGGAACGCGAAGTTCACGAAGCTTCCGAAGCACGAGATCACGCGTGGCGTCGAGCCCTTCACGATTCGCGATGAGTGGTACTACCACATGCGATTCCGCGAAGGCATGAAGAACGTCACGCCGATCCTCACCGCGATTCCGCCGGACTCGACCCGCAAGCGTCGTCACGGATCGCACAGTGGCAATCCGCACGTCGCCGCGCGCCTCGGCATGCCCGAGCACGTCGCCTGGGCCGCGACGCGTGAGAACGGCGGCCGTGGTTTCGGTTTCACGGGTGGGCACATTCACTGGAACTGGGGTGACGAGAACTTTCGTCGCCTCGTCCTCAACGCGATCGCTTGGGTCGCCAAGATCGACGTGCCCGAGGGTGGCATTCAGTCGCGCCCGATCGATCGCGGTCAGCTCGTCTCCGCGACGGGCAAGCGAGGCAAGGCGCCGCCACGCAAGGTCGTCCAGACTTCAGCGAAGAGTGGCGGAACCGCGAACGCGAACGCTCCGAAGTTCAAGAGCAAGATCATCACGAAGAAGACGAAGGGCCGTGCCGTCGATATCGACATCGACATCAAGGGCGCGAAGGAGCTCTACCTCGTCGTCACGGACGGTGGCAACGGCTTCGGTTGCGATTGGGCGAATTGGGGCGAGGCGCGCCTCGTCGGCCCGAGGGGCGAGGTCAAGGTCTCGACCCTCCGTCGCACGATTTCGGAGTCGGGCTTCGGCGGCGTCAGCGTGAACAAGAACTGCCTCGGCCAGACGATGAAGATCGACGGCAAGGAGATCTCGCACGGTCTCGGTACGCACGCTCCGTCGATGATCGCGTTCAAGGTCCCCGAGGGATACGAGCGCTTCAGAGCCAAGGCCGGACTCGACGATGGTGGCGCTCGTCAGGGCGCCTGCGGCGATTCGGCCTCGGTCGAGTTCGTCGTCTACACGAAGAAGCCCGTCATCCAGCGCGTCCGCCAGGCCGCCGTCGCGGGTGGCAAGAGCGACGAGCGCGCTCCCGAGAACGCGATCGCGGGTCTCGACATTCACGAAGACGTCGAGGCGACGCTCTTTGCCGCGGAGCCCGAGCTCCTCAGCCCGACGAACCTCGACATCGACGAGCGCGGACGCGTCTGGGTTTGCGAGGTCGTCAACTACCGCCGCCACAACGGCAAGCGCAAGGAAGGCGATCGCATCCTCATCTTCGAGGACACGAACGGCGACGGGAAGTCCGACGTCCGCAAGGTCTACTACCAGGGTCGCGACGTCGACTCGGCGATGGGCATCTGCGTGCTCGGCAACAAGGTGATCGTCTCGGCGACGCCGAACATCATCATCTTCTACGACGACGACGGGGACGACCTTCCCGATCGCAAGGAGATCATGTACTCGAAGTCGGGGCAGCCGCAGCACGACCACTCGCTACACTCGTTCATCTTCGGGCCCGACGGCAAGCTCTACTGGAACACCGGAAACACGGGCCGACAGATCGCCGACAAGAACGGCAAGGTCATCGTCGACGTCACGGGTACCGAGGTTCGCGACAACGGTCGTCCGTACTTCGGCGGCATGGTCTTCCGCTCGAACGAAGACGGCAGCGAGTTCGAGGTCCTCGGACACAACTTCCGCAACAACTACGAGACGACGGTCGATTCCTTCGGAACGATCTGGCAGTCGGACAACGACGACGACGGCAACCGCGGCGTGCGCATCAACTTCGTGATGGAGTTCGGCAACTACGGTTACCGCGAGGAAGGCACGGGCCGTGGCTGGCGTTCGCCGCGTACGGGCATCAAGTGGCCCATTCCGCGTGACGAGACGCCGTACCGTCACTGGCACCTCAGGGATCCGGGCGTCATTACTGACTTTGTTCAGACCTTCGGCGGCTCGCCGACCGGCATCACGTTCTACGAGGGCGACCTCCTTCCCGAAGCCTTCCATAACGAGGTGATCCACTGCGACGCCGGACCGAACGTCGTCCGCGCCTATCCGAAGAAGGATGACGGCGCCGGCTACAAGGGCGAGATGCTCAACATCCTCAAGGGTGACAAGGACCGCTGGTTCCGTCCCGCGGATGTCTGCGTCGCGCCGGACGGCTCGCTCTTCGTGACGGATTGGTACGATCCGGGCGTCGGTGGTCACAACATGCGTGACCTCGGTCGCGGTCGTATCTTCCGCGTGGCGCCTCCGGGTGCGAAGTACGTCGTGCCGAAGATCGACGTCGACTCGATCGACGGCTCGGTCGAGGCGATGAAGAACCCGAACCTCGCGATTCGCTACCTCGCGTGGAAGTTCCTCCACAAGCAGGGCGCGAAGGCGGAGACGGCGCTCGGCAAGCTCTGGACGTCGAAGAGCCCGGTCTATCGCGCACGTGCGCTGTGGCTGCTCGGAAAGATCGACGGTCGCGGCGAGCACTACGTCAACCTCGCGATCCGTGACGCCGAACGCGACATCCGGATCACCGGTCTGCGCCTCGCGCGTCAGCTCAAGCTCGACCTCATTCCGCTGCTCCGAACTCTCGTGAACGACAAGTCTCCGCAGGTCCGTCGCGAGTGCGCCGTCTCGTTGCGCTTCCTCGATTCGGCCGACGCGCACGAGATCTGGGCGCACCTCGCGTCGCAGCACGACGGAAAGGACCGCTGGTACGTCGAAGCGCTCGGCATCGCTGCTTACCAGAAGTGGGATGCTTGCCTCGCAGCCTGGCAGAAGCTCGTCGGCAGCAAGGCGAACTCGGCCGCGGGTCGCGACATCATCTGGCGTTCGCGTGCAGGGGACACGCCGCTGCTCCTCGCCGACATCATCGCGTCGGCGAAGGAAGACGACGACGTTCTTCGCTATTTCCGCTCGTTCGACTTCCAGCCTTCGTCCAAGAAGCAAGCCGCTCTCGTCAAGCTCGCCTTCGGCAAGGTGAGCGGCTCGGAGGAGCATGTCGGAGTCATCCGCCAAGAGAGCCTCAAGCGTCTTCAGGGCTTCGACCCGAACAAGAGTGAGGAGCACGCCAAGTCGTTCGACGCCGCGGTCGCAGGCATGGGTGAGACGGCGGAGTTCGTCGACCTCGTCGCACGCTTCAGCTTCAAGCGTCGCTACGGCGACCTCGTCAAGATCGCCGCGACGAAGCCGGCAGGGCAGGTCGGTGTCACGGCGATTCGGGCGCTGCTCTCGAAGGGCGGGCAGGACGACATCGCGAAGGCGATCGCCGGAAAGGACGCGGTCGTAGCGGCCGGCGTCGTCGAGGCGCTCGGCAACTCGCAGGACGGCAACGCGACGCGCTTCGTCGATCCTCTGATCGCTGACGAGTCGAAGGCTCTCGCGGTTCGTCGCGCTGCTGCGAGTGCGCTCGCGAAGACCGAGAACGGCGCGCGCAAGCTCATCCAGCTCGCGCAGAAGGACGAGCTCGGCGAGGACCTCCGATCTGCGGCGGCCGTCGCGCTCCACCGATCGTCGGCCAAGGACGTTCGCGATCAGGCAGCGAAGCTCTTCCCGCTTCCCGCGGCGAAGGACAACAAGCCGCTTCCGCCGATCGCGCAGCTCGTCGGAATGAAGGGCGACGCGAAGCGTGGTCTCGAGATCTTCAAGACGACCGGCACTTGCAGCACCTGCCACATCGTCGGCAAGGACGGCAAGGAGGTCGGTCCGAATCTCACCGAGATCGGCTCGAAGCTCACGCGCGAAGCCTTCTTCGACTCGATTCTCTTCCCGAGTGCCGGCATCAGCCACAACTTCGAGACGACGCTCATCGTCCTCAAGACGGGCACGACGAGCCAGGGCATCGTCACGAGTCAGACGGCCAAGGAGGTCACTCTCCGAGGCGCCGACGCGATCGACCGCAAGTTCAAGAAGTCGGATATCGCCTCGATGTCGAAGCAGCCGACCTCGCTGATGCCCGCGGATCTTCAGACGAAGATGACGGCGCAGGATCTGGCGGACGTGGTTTCGTATCTCACGACCTTGAAGAAATAGAGATCGTCGAGATCGGGTAGACGTCCTCCCTACCCGAAAACGGTTTTGTTGAACCGAGCATTGGCGAGTTTCAGCGACGAAGAGCTCGGGCGAATCGACCGCTTGGACGCCGAATCGACTTCTTCAACGGGCTGTTAGGACGACTGCGTACCGGAAGAGAGGCCTTCAGCGGAGTCGAACCCTCTGCCTCTACAATCACCTGACCCTGACGTCTCGAGTTTTCGCGGAGCGCCAGCGGACTCGACCGGCCTTCTCGGCTACCTCTTCGGTCAAGCCGCACGACTCGACTGCCTCGCAGCGTGCAACGCGGACGGTGACGACACGCTCGGCCTCACCGAAGCGGTCTACGCGCTCAACCACAACTTCCGCGGCGGTGCCGGCCCCGCCGGCGCCGTTCCCGAATTGTGGGCTGCTCCCGTTCGACGAGCCAATCGACTGCGAGGTGTCGACGGGGGCTTGTCGATAGTCCGAGTTCGTCCGGTTCGTTCGCGGTCGCGCTACTCGAGAATCGCGTCGAGATTCCAGAGCAGGTAGAGAGGCAAGCTCACCAATCGGTACGAGACGGGATCGCCCCGTGTCGTCTTGAGTGATAGGTCTTGCGTGCTCGGAGGGTTCGTGTCGCAGCGCACGGCGAGCTCGAGCTTCTTGTCGAAGACGAATTGGTGAAGACTGCGCATCGAGCCCGACGAGCCGGATTTCAGCTCGATCGGAACGACACGACCGTGAATCTGCGCGACGTAGTCGATTTCGCCTGCCCGACTTCCTTTCCGCTGCCAGTAGAACAGCTCAGGCCCATCACCGGTCGAAGGTCCCAGCAGTCTGAGCTGTTGTGCGCCGAGCTGATCCGCGATTTGTCCGCGTAGCGTGGGCGTTATCGAATCTCGAGGCGGAAAAGCGTCGACTGCCGGCGTACCGAGTAGTGCGTGCAGCAGACCGACGTCGACGAGCGACGCTTTGCGATCTCTCGACCGCGAAGGAGGGAGAGCTCGCTCAGAATCTCACGCGGATCGTTGCTCTCGAAATGCTTCCGCAGGCCCGGATCCCGCTGGAAGTTCAGCTCGAAAAGCTCACGACCGGAACGCTTCGCGAGTCGCCGCACGAGGTGCGTCTTCCCGACCTGACGCGCTCCACGGAGGATCAGCGGGCGCCGATCGGGGTCGTCGAGCCAGGCGTCGAAGAGTGAGTCATCTCTACGAGCGACGGTTTTCACGCATAGAGTGTAAAATCAACGTGTTGATTTTTCGACTTGATCGCTATTTTTCGGTGTTGATCCCCGGGGTCGGACGAAAAAGTGCATTTTCGAGCGGATTTCGCCCGTGAGTTCCGCGTATGGGGAAGAAGGTCGCCCGTGCGTCCGGGGATCGCCCCGGGGCGTGGGCTTCCGAATGTGGCACGGCGGGATCCGACGTGGTGAAATCGCGTTCAGGGTATCCGCTTACGAGTCTTCCACGGAATTGGACACGACGACCGCGACATGCGCCTTCGCTTCGCCTTCATCGGTCTCATCGGAACACTCTTCAGCTCATCGTTCGTCCCTTCGTCGTTCGTCAGGGCGGCGGGCGACTGCTCCTCGACGCTCACCCCGCTCCGCGATGCGCTCTTCCTCGAGCGCACGGGGCCCCAAGGCATCGTGCGGGATCCGAGCGACGGGAGCTACTGGATCACGCTCGCGCTTTCGCTCGATCTCGTCCGGGTCTCCGCCGACCTCTCGACGGTCGAGGTGATTCCGACCGAGCTGCCGCCCGACGAGGAGAACATCTTCGATGGTCTTCGGGGGATCGCGTACGACGAGTCGCGCGATACCTTTCTCGTCATTCGTCCTATCCTTCTCGAGATCGCCGAGCTGAATCGGGACGGCTCGACGACGGGGCGGATCATCCCGCTCGATCTTCCTCGTCCGCCGACGCTGTCGGGCTTGCCGGGGCCGAAGGGATTGACGATCTGTGAGGACGGGAATCTCTGGATCGTCGAGTCGTCGATGACACGGATCTACGAGATCGATCCCGTGGACGGCAGCATTCTCTCGCAGTTTTGCCATCCGAACGACCCGGACGGCTGTCCCGGCGGCGGGGCGAGCGCACCAGCACACGGAATCCAGTCGTTCAACGAAGAGGACGGCGAGCAATTCTTCGATCTGATCGGTGGTGCCAGGTCGAAGGACCGGATCTTTCGCGTCGATCGTGAGGGCAACAAGACCGGGCTCGAGTACGACCTCGGTATCGTCGGCGGAGTGCCGGCCGGTTTCTTGCGAACCGACTACGAGGATCCCGACACCGGTGACGTTGCTCCGGCGTTTCTCGTTCTCGTCGAGTCGAGCGCGGAGCTGCACGTCCTCGCGATCGACGAGCCCGACTCCATCGCGCCGTTCGACCTCGAGCTGTCGACCGCGGAAGGGGCGAGCGTCGACGTCGATCTCGCCTGGAGGAACGGTGACGGCTACAACGCGCTCTCGATTTCGCGGGACGGCGAGATGATCGCGGAGCTCGCTCGCGACGCGGAGGCTTTTCGCGACTCTTCGCCTCCGCACGGTGTTCTCGACTACCGCGTCGTGGCCGAGGGCGCGGCTTGCACCTCTTCGGTTTCGGAGTCCGTCGTCATCGGCGCGGGTCGCGTGCTCGATCAGGCGACTCTCGAGGACTCGTTCGCGATCGATCTCACGGAGGATATCGACGGGCAGCTTTGGGTGGCGATCGCGGACAACCGGCTCGCCGTCTTCGACAAGGACCTGAATCTCCTGGAGACGTTCCCGGGTCCTTTCGGCGCCGATGAGGACGCGGGCGGTGGGATCGCTTACGACTCGAAGAACGACACGATCCTCGTCTACAACAACGTCACGCACGAGGTCGCCGAGGTCGACGTCTTCGGCGAGGCGACGGGGCGTTTCTTCGCGAGTGGCATCACGCCGGCCGACGGTTTCGAGGTCGCGGGAGTCACGGCGATGTTGCACGATCCCGACGGAGACGGAGGGAACGG
>CAYZGY010000076.1:0-1782 GCA_964478085.1 uncultured Planctomycetia bacterium | reverse complement strand
CGACGTCTACTCGAGGATGATCTAGGAGGGCAGCCTCGACGGTCAGATTCTTCGATCGTGCCGACACCCGGACGCGCCGGACGAGTTTCTCCAGCCAGAAAGCGGACTAGTGCCATACGTGTGGGGCTTGTCGAGCTTTCCTGCGGGAGAGTTCAGCCAGCTCGAGGTTCCGTCCGGAACGATTCGCGAACGGCGAACGATGCGTCTTTCGCGTCTCGACGTCGACATGTGCGAGGTGGCGCCAGGTGAAGTGCCGCTCGCGGACGTCGAGTCGGTTCGCATTCCCTTCGCGCTCGCGATCCACCGATCCGAGCATGACGGTCGTCCCGTGATCTACGCGATCAACGTCGGCTCGTCGACTTCGCTCCTTCTCAAGATCGACGGTACTGAGCCAGCGCTCGGTCACGTTCAGCAGGTCTCGTGTGATCAGCCGGACGACGCGCGCGACGTTCACCTTTCGTTCCGAGCCGATCCGACTGCCGACTCCGTCGAGATTCAGCGAGACGGTGAGGTCATCGCGACGGTCGCGGCGTCCGAGACCGGCTTCATCGACGAGGGGCTCGAGCCGGGACTCTACGAATATCGTCTCGTCGCGTTTCGCGGTGAGGAGCGAAGCGACGATCGCACCTGCAGCTTGCGGGTCGGACCGGGGTCCTTTGCCGAGCGTGTCTTCGCGAATCCGTTCACGCTTCTTCGCGACGTCGCCTACGACGCGGTGACGAACAGCTACTACGCGGCTACGAGCGTCACTGCGCGAGCGCGGACGATTCAAGTCTTCGACGAGAGCTTTCACGCGACGCGAGCGTTCGACTCGGGTTTCGGACCGCTCTACCACATTTCGACCCTCGCGGTGCGCGAAACGCTCGTTCGCGGCGAGCTCGCCTCCGAGATCTACTGCCTCGCTTGGCAGTCGGGGTCGGGACCCGGACAGACCCGCTTCCCCGTGCGCGTGCTCGATTCCAAAGGGCGCTTTCGGCGAGAGGTCACGTTCGTCATTCCGCCGCCCGAGTCGGTCTTCGTGACCTTTCCGAGCTCGATGGTCTGGGATCGTGAGCTCGACTCCTTCTGGGTCCTGGAGAAGAACTCGAAGATCGTCTACCGGTTCTCTCCCGACGGCGAGATTCTCTCGAAGTTCCGACACCCGGCCCCGCCGTTCCAGGACAACATCCCGAGCTTCGGCTTCGCGATCGACTCCGCCCGCGGCGCCCTCTACTTCACGACGGCCGGCCCGGGCGACAGCGCACCGTCGAAGATCGTCGAGCTGACGCGGCGAGGCGAGCTGACGGGTGTCGAGATCCCGTTCGACGCGACCGGCTACAACCGTACTTGGGGTCTCGAGCTGCACCCGAACCGCCGCTCGTTCATCCTTCTCGCGGGCAGTCCGAAGCCGTGGGAGTTCCGCGTCGTGCGTGCGTTCGATCCCTTGGCGCCGATCGATGACCTCAGATGTGTCCCCGCCATCGATCCCGAGACCGAAGCCGAAGAGCGCCTCTTGACGTGGGCCAACGAGGATCAGTACGACGGCATTTCTGTCTACCGCGGAGACACGGAACGCGACTCCCTCCCGGGCTCGGCGACCCAGTGGACCGACACGAACCCGAGCCCCGACGAGACCTACCGCCTCGTCGCCTGGAAGGGCGAGCTCCGCGCCGCGAGCGCGATTTGCACGGGCGAAGCGGGCGCGCTCTTCCAACGAGGCGACGTCGAAGCGGACGGCATCTACAACCTCAGCGACGCGGTCCGCATCCTCGGCTTCCTCTTCCTCGGAGCCGAAACCCCGAC
>CAYZGY010000075.1:0-16149 GCA_964478085.1 uncultured Planctomycetia bacterium | reverse complement strand
GCCTCGCTCCCTGCCCCCCACCCCCCCCCCCCCCCCCGCCCCCCCCCCTCCGGGGGCGGGGGCGCGGTTGACGAGATCGCGAACGGAACGGATCCGAACGACCCTGACTCGGACGACGACGGCTGGAGCGACGGCGAGGAAGTCCGGCTCGGCTCGGACCCGAAGGAAGCCGGCAGCGTCCCGCCGACCGCTTGCGACGGTGTCGCGACGCTCGACGGCCTCGTCCCGTTCGCGTTCTACACCGCGCTCGGCAATCAGGCGTCGCTCGAGCAGGTCGACGGCGGAGCCGATCGCGAAGACGCGACCTTCCGCGTCTCGGTCGACTTCGACGCGAAGGCCCCCGGTCAACGCGAGCTCGTCTACGAGACCGGCGGTGGAACGGTCGGAACTTCGCTCTCCTACGAGGATGGCAATACGCTCGTGATGCGCTCGTCCGGTAACGGCGGCTTCTCCGTCGCGACGGCGAGCTACAAATTGCCTCAGACTCTCATCGACGCCGACGAGGTCGAGGTAGCGATGACCTACGACATCGACAACGCGGCGCTCCGACAGTCGATCCGCATCATCCTCAACGGATTCACCGTCGTCGAGACGGTCGAGGATCTCGGTGGTGACTGGACTGGATCTGATGGCGCGCGCTTCGGCAACGGCTCGCCGAGCATGGCCGCCGGCGGCAACAACACGACGATCAGCGCGGCGGCGTTCACCTCGGGAACCATCATCGTCGATGCGACCGCAGGCTCGGAGCGCGGGTTCGAGTTCTTCTCGCGCACGCTCTGGTGCCCCGAGTTCGTCGACTCGGACGAAGACGGACTCGACGACGCCGGCGAGCTCCTCTACGGCGACCTCGACACGCTCTCGGGCGGTGACGCGGACGAGGACGGCGTCGACGACGTCGACGAGCTCGTGCTCGGAACGCATCCGACGGACCCGGACACCGACGGCGACGGACTCGAAGACGGTGACGAGTTCGCTCGCGGCACGAACCCGCTCCTGGCCGACTCCGACGGTGACGGTCTCTCGGACGGCGCCGAGGTCAATGGCGATCCGGCCTCCGATCCTCTCGACTCCGACACGGACGACGACGGTTACCCCGACGGTCAGGAAGTCGCGGTCGGTTGGGATCCGAGCGATCCCGACGAGCCCGAGATCCTCGCGGACTCGCTCTCCGAGTGGTCGGAGACGGGAACGCAGGGGGAGAACGGCTGGTCGTACGGCTACTACAACCTCACGGGTGATGAAAACGGGACCTACGCGCCCGAAGACCTGACGCTCTTCCTCAACGACGGAACTGGCACGGTCGCCTCGGACGGCCTCAACCACTGGAACTCCGGACAGGGTCAGTGGCACCTCTACCGAGACACGAATCCCGCGACCGGACCCTGGACGCGCCTCGGCGCCGAGATCATCCACCCGAACGGCACCAACAGCATGCCGCCGGCTGCCGTCGAAGGCTCGGTCCCCGAGGAGCACTGGACGATCCGCCGCTGGATCTCGACCCACGACGGCCCGGCAACGCTCCTCATGCACGTCCGCAAGCAGAACCTCAACGGCCTGGGTGTCACGTGCATGGTCCTCGTCAACGGTGTCGAGCTGGGTCGTGCGTCGATCGGCGGACGAGATGGCACGGGAGTGATCCTGCCGGTCCCGACGACGCTCGCGATCGACGATGTCGTCGAGATCGCTCTGACTCCCGAAGGCCCCAACGGCAACCGCGCCGATGGCTCCGACGGTAGCTACAACTGGCTGCGTATCTCGACATCGCTCACGGACGTCGACGGCGACGGCGTCACCGACGACGTCGACAACTGCGTGCTCATCGCGAACGAAGGTCAAGAAGACGGCGACAACGACGGCGTCGGCGACGTCTGCGACAACTGCCCCGATGTCGCGAACGAGGATCAGGCGAATTCCGACGGCGACACCCTCGGCGACGCCTGCGACAACTGCGACGACGTGGACAACGACGACGACGGCGACGGCGACGAGGACGGCGTCGGCGACGTTTGCGACAACTGCCCCGAGGCGTCGAACCCCGATCAGGCGGATACCGACGAAGACGGCATCGCGGACGCCTGCGACAACTGCCCCGACCTCGCCACCTTCGGAGGCAATCAGGCCGACGATGACGACGACGGAGTCGGAAACGCTTGCGACAATTGCGAGAGCATCCCGAACCCCGACCAGGCCAACAGCGACGTCGACGACCTCGGCGACGCTTGCGACGTCTGCCCGACGGCCGACGATCCGGGTCAGGAGGACGGAGACGAAGACGGTGTCGGTGACGCCTGCGACGTCTGCCCCTCGGACGCCGACGATCAGACGGACTCCGACTCGGACGGCGTCGGCGACGCTTGTGACAACTGCCCGGACGACGAAAACGCCGGTCAGGAGAACAGCGACGGCGACACCTTCGGCGACGCGTGCGACAACTGTCCGCTCGTCGACAACGAGGACCAGGCCGATGCGAACGGCAACGGTGTCGGAGACCTCTGCGATCTCGCAGGCTTCAAGCGCGGTGACGCGGATCGAAGCGGCAAGATCGAGCTGACCGACAGCGTCTTCATCTTCAACTTTCTCTTCATCGGCGGCACGGCTCCTCTCTGTGAAGATGCGGCCGATGCGAACGACGACGGCAAGGTCGATCTCTCCGACGGCGTCCGCAACCTCAACTGGCTCTTCCTCGGTGGCGACGAGCCACCGGCGCCGGGCTCGCTCGAGTGCGGCGAAGATCCGTCGGACGACAACCTCGGCGAGTGCGAGTATCCGGAGGATTCTTGCGCGTAAGCGCTGACGTTCGGTCCTGATCGATCTCGATGCGGGGCGCGTCCCGCCGGCTCTTCGGATTCTCGAAGACCGGCGGGGCGTGCCCCGTGTGTACTTTCAGCCCGCTTCGCGATAGAACGAAGACTCCTCCCATCACGCGAGTCGAGATCGAAACATGAAGAACGTCTTCACATACGGCGAGAAGCCCGCACGCCGCAACCTCACCGTCGCCGACCTGCGCGCCGCGAAGGGTGTGCGCAAGCTCACCCAAACGAACCCAGGCACGGCCGAGGAGTCTGCAGCAGCCGTCGAAGCGGGCATCGACACGCTGATCTGCCTCGAGTCGCAGTACCCCGCTGTCCGCGAAGGGGCACCCGAGACGTTCATCACCGCGGCGCTCTGGCTCACCGAATACCCGACGGATCTCGAGACGCTCCGCGCCGCGATGCGTTGCATGGACGCGGGCGCCGACGCGATCTACACGCCGCGACGCCCCGAGCTCGTCAAGCTGCTCGCCGACGAGGAGATTCCCGTCATGGGTCACCTCGGCCTCGTCCCGCGCAAGTGCACGTGGGTCGGCGGACTGCGCGCAATCGGCAAGACCGCCGACGAAGCGATCGCGCTCTACGACAAGTTTCGCCGTCTCGAGGATGCCGGCGCGTACGCCGTCGAGGTCGAGGTCGTTCCCGAAGAGGTGCTCGGCGAGATCAGTCAGCGAACGTCGCTCGTGACCGTCTCGCTCGGCTCGGGATCACTCGGCGACGTCAACTACCTCTTCACGTCGGACATCCTCGGAGAGACCGAGCACATGCCGCGTCACGGAAAGTCCTACGCGAACCTGCGCAAGCTCCGCGCCGAGATGCAGGCCGAGCGCGTACGCGCGATGACCGCGTTTCGCGAAGAGGCGATGGGCGGGTCTTTCCCGGCCAAGGAGCTCTCCGTGTCGATGGATCCGGCGGAGCTCGAGGCCTTCCGCTCGCAGCTCGGCTGAGCCCGCCGGCTCCCCTCTTTACTTCTGAAACGTCTTGTCCTAAGCCGGAGGGCCCGACGCGGGGACGTTTTGGGAGCCAAAGTGCAGCTGAGGAGGGATTCGTACATCTCGGTACACGCATCACGAAGGGCATCGTAGCCGGAGCGATCGCATTCACGTCGACGATCGGTGTCCGGGCTCAAGACTGTGATGAGAACGGAGTCGACGACGCGCTCGAGCTCGAGGATCGCGTGGACGTGCTCGATCGATTCGACAACGTCCATCCCGAGGGTTACTTCGACGGAGACGGTTGGATCGATATCATCGCCGTCCATGATAGACGAGTCGCCGTCTTTCTCGACGACCGAGAGGGGCATGTCTCCGCGGGCGAGGCCCACGATCTGTTCCCCGACTCCTCCCCCCCTACGACGTCGTGGTTGCCGACTTCGACGGCGACGGAAGAACGGACCCCGTCAACGTCTACCTTCTCCCCGGGGGGGGCTACTCGATCCCGAGCCCGGGTGCGAGCCTCTGCCACGTCGTTCCGAGCCTCGACATGCTCGGGTGTGAGACGAACAACTGACGAAATCTCCAAAATCGGCAGAATCTCTTGAACCGAAGCGTCCTGCGAGACGCTCCGTAAGTAGAAACCGATGTCTTCGGTCTTTTCCGGTCTCGACGAACACGCCACACACTCTTCTTTCTTTCAGCGCCCACGGCAGCGTGAACGACACAAACCACTCGTTCGGCGAGGCTGACCCTCTCCGTACTTTCGCCTTCGGAATCGCACTTCTCGTATCGCTTGCATCCCCCTTGTCGGTCCGAGCCCAGAACGAGTCCCTCCCCCCGACCGACTCGACAGACACCGTCGGCACGACCGCGGACTTTCCCGTCACCGAGGTGACCGGAACTCGCCTCTCCGACGACCCCTTCCTCCAGCCCTACGCTTTTTACCGACACGATCTCGACGTCCTCGAGAGCGGGGTGGGTCGTACGGGCCTCGACCGGATCAACTACGGTCCCGGCGTCTTCATCCAGCACACGGCGCCCAATCAGACGAGTCCGTTCATCCGCGGACTCACGGGTGAGCAGACCCTCCTCCTGCTCGACGGCGTCCGCTTCAACCACGCGTTCATGCGGCCGGGCCCGAATCAGTACTCGGCGCTGATCCCGGACTCGAGCCTGCGCTCGATCGACGTGATCCTCGGCTCGTCCTCCGTCGTCAACGGATCGGACGGTCTCACGGGCGCGCTCGACTTCAACCTCGCCGACGCCGGCCGTGGTGTTTCATCGGCGGTCTCGCCTTGGCTGCGCACGCGAGCAGACTTCGCCAACGGCGCGATTCTGCAAGGAGGTGTCGATGGAAGAAAGGGCAACTGGGCCTACTCGCTCGATCTCGACGGCCGCGACTTCCACGATCGCGTCGGCGGAAAGGACTTCGAGTCCCGCGTCTTCGGCGGCGGACCGGGCGCCTACGACGAAATTCCGAACACCGCGTACGAGCAGGCCGCCGGCGCGGCTCGCGTCTCGTACTTCGGCATCGAGAATCACCGCGTCGACATCAAGGCCGGTCACACGCGTCAGATGGAAGCCGCACGTCCCGACGGCTACTTCGAGAACACGGGGAGCTCCTCCCGCGTCTCGCGCTTCTTCGATCCGCAGACCTTCACGTACGTCCACCTCCGCGACACGTGGTACGTGAACCAGGGGTGGATGGACAGCCTCCAGAGCACGTTTTGGTGGCACAGCCACTTCGAAGATCAGACGCGCGAGCAGATCCAGAACGCCGGCACGGCGACGGCTCGCTACCGACTGCGCGAGAAGGAAGACACGCTCGACGCCTTCGGTCTCGACCTCCAGGCGGTGACGCTCCTTGGCGACGAGGATCAGCACCAGGTCACGTGGGGCGTGACGGGAATCTTCGAGAACACGGACAACGACTTCGAGGAGTACCGCTCCCCGGTCGGCTCGACCGACCCGACCCTCGCCGTGCCGTTCGAGATGCAGAATTGGTCGAACCGAACGACGGTCTCGGATGATAGCGACTATACCTCACTCGGCCTCTACGTGCAGGACAGCTGGGACGTCACGGACACATTCAACATCCTCGGCGGCGGTCGGTTCAGTCACTACGAGTGGTCCTTCGGCGACGTCGACGGAAACGCCTCGGACGCGACCGGAAGCTTGCGCGGCCTCTGGCAGTACTGCCCGAACCAGGGTGTTTTCACAGGCGTCTCGAAGGGTTTCCGCGCGCCGAACCTGACGAACCTCAACGGTGCCGTCGATCGCGGCTCGAGCGGAGTCCCGGCGCAGGGCAACCCGAACCTCGATCCCGAGGTGAGCTACACGGGCGAGGTCGGCTGGCGCTGGCGGGAGGGTCGCGACCAGTTCGGCGTTTCGACCTTTTACACCTTCGTCGACGATCTGATTCAACCCGACTTCGGCGGATCCGGTGAGTTCACGAATATTGAGGACGCCGAGATTCTCGGCTTCGAGACCGCCTGGGACATCGGCCTCTGCTTCGTCCCGTGCCCCGAGAACGGCCGCCTCTCGGTCGTCGGCTCGTGCAGCCTCGTCGAGGCGACGAAGGACATCCCTCAGGCGGGCGGCGGCGTCGAGACTGACAACATCTCGCGCGCGAACCGCATCTACGGACGCTGCGGCCTCCGCTACGAGCACGACCGACGATGGTGGGGACTCGTTCAGTGTCGCTGGCACGACACCTACGACGACGTCGCCGAGGATCCGAGCGATCCCGACTCGAGCGACATTCGCCTGACGGTCGCGGGAGATCCGGACGGTAGCATGCCCGGCTACGGTGTGGTTGACTTACAGCTTGGCTGGAGAAGTGAAGATAGGAAGTTCGACGTCGGCATCTTCGTCGAGAACATCCTCGACAAGACGTACCGTGAGCCCGGCAGCGGCGTCGACGGACCCGGACGGAACATCGGCATCGTGGCCGGTATGAGAATCGATTGAGCAGCACTGGATCTTTTCGTACGAGACGGTCAGGTTCACTCGGGGCGGTGGTCGGACTTTCGGTCCTCGCGCTCGCGGCGCACGCTGCCTTCAGCGAAGCGAGACAAGCCGAGGACTCCGTCAGCGAGCTCGCGCGGAGGATCCAGGATCGCGTCGAGAAAGTTCAAGCGATTCGCGAGCGCCAACGTCGACTGCGCGAGTCCCACGCCGACGCCGCCGACGAGGCGACCCGACAGATCGAGCGGCTGCGCGCACAGCTCTCGGAGGCGAATCGTGACGGCGCGGAGAGGCAGCGCGAGCTCTCGAGCCTCGAGAAGCGGCTCGCCGACGCCGACGAGATCGTGACGAGCATCCGCACGGGAGTCGCGATGCTCCGCGACCCGGCGCGGTCGACGGTCGCGAGCGTCGAGCAACGCATCAACGGCGGGATTCCGCGTTCCCCAAACCGTCGCCTCGAGGCGCTTCGTTCGGCTCGGACTCCCCTGGACGGAGACGCGGCCGAAGATGTCATCCACGGAATCCGCGCCTTCGCCGGCTGGCTCGGTGAGGAGTGGAAGGACGCGAAGACGATCTCGCTCTCGAACGAGCCCATCGAGCTCGAGGGAGGCGAACGCCAGAGACACGTCTGGATGCTGCGCCTCGGGCTCGCGTCCGCCGCGTGGATCTCGGAGGACGGGTCGTCGGGCGGGATCTGGTCAGGCGACGCGACGAACCCGTGGCGCGTCGACCTCTCCAGCGAAGAGCTCGAAGACCTGTGTGAGCTCTTCGGCATCGTTCGCGGCCATCGCCCCCCCGCGGTCGTGCCCGTGCCGTGCCGCATCGCCCCCGCAGCCCGCGAAGGGGAGGAGCCACGATGACGAAACCGCGCCGGCTCCCTCTCCTATCGCTCGTCGCCTTCTCGATCGCCCTCGGATTCGCGGAGCCTGATTCAGCGATCTCGCAGAACGACGCGTCCGCCGAGGAAGCTCGTCTCCGGACGACGATCGAACAGCTCGACCGAGATCTCGAACGCGAGCGTGAGTCCGAAGCGCGGCTCGTCACGACACTCGCCGGTGAGCTCACGGAGATTCACCGAAAGCGAGACGAGCTCGCGAAGAAGCTCCTCGACGCCGAGCTCCTGAGATTGACGAATTCGGAACGAATCGAAACGCTTCGCAGCGATGTCGAAGAGCGATCGGCCGAAGCCCAGCGTCTCGTCGAGAGCTTCGGGACGATGACGTCGACTCTCCACAGCGCCGCTACCCACCTGCGTGTCCACCTCCGCGGAGTCCCGGGAAAGAGCGAGTCGATCGAGAAGCTCGCCACGCTGGCCTCGTCGCTCGAGCTCGCTGAGAACACGCCGAACGCGACAGCGATCCAAGCGATGCTCGAGCTCTTCGCCGAGATCGAGGCAGCCCACGATGGCGCGACGCGCGTCGGAATACGAAAGGTCCTCCTTCCGAACGCGGACGGTAAGAAGGAGAACGTCGAGCTCCTCTCGATCGGGCACGTTCGCCACGCCTACTCGACGACACGTGGAGCCGTCGGCCTGACCGTCGCTTCACCGGAGGGCGTAGAAGGCTACCGCTGGACCGAGGACGTCCCGGAGGATCTCGCAGGTCACGTTCGATCGGCAGTCGACGCGGCGCGTTCAGGTCGTGATTCTCAGACCTGGATCCCGCTCGACCCGAGCGGACGGATCGGCATCGACTCCGACCTTCGAGCGAAGAGTCTGTGGGAGAGACTTCGAGCCGGCGGAAGCATCATGTTCCCGCTCGCGGGCGTCGCGCTCGTCGCCCTTCTCCTCGTGCTCGAGCGCTTCGCGTTTCTCTACTTGGCCAACCGAGGTGGGTCGAACGTCGCCCTCGGAGTCGTCACCGCGTGTCGCTCCGGTGACTTCGCCGCCGCGGAGCGACTCTGTGCCGCGGATCGCGGCGTCGTGGCGCGAGTGCTGGAGACGTGCCTGGCGCGCCGCTCGAAGGGAGGAAGGGCGATGGAAGACGCGATTCAGGAGCAGCTCCTCCACGAGCTTCCGCGCGTCAGGCGCTTCCTCGGCGGCATCGCGATCCTCGCGGCGATCGCCCCACTCCTCGGCCTCCTCGGCACGGTGACGGGAATCATCCAGACTTTCGGCGTCGTCGAAGCCTTCGGAAACGCGAACCCGTCCCTGATGTCGGGTGGCATCTCCGAAGCGCTCGTCACGACGGCGACCGGCCTCGTTATCGCGGTGCCGATCCTCGCGCTCCACAGTGTGCTGCGGGGTCGATCGGACGCTCTCCTCGCCGACTCGGAAAAGCACGCTGCCACTCTCCTCGGTCTGCTTTCACACGAATCTGCCCCGAGCCCTCCTCCCGCCACCGAAGAAGGAGAGTCGTCATGATCGACGCGATCTTCTCGATGACACGGGACGGAGGCTGGTCGCTCATCGCGATCATCGCGACGTCGACGTTCGCCTGGTCGCTCGTCCTCTGGGAGTGGTTGCGACTCCGCGAGTATGTCGCTCCTCGAGCGGACGAAGTCACACACCTGATCGAGCACGTGAAGCCGCGAGACGCCGAAGTGAACGGACCGGCGGGATTCCTCGCCTCGGTTCGAGAGCTGCTGCCGAGGCGATCGGGGCTCTCGCGAGAGTCGTTCGAGACCCGCGTCTTCCCGGCGCTGCGACAAGAGGTCGTCGCGATCGAGCGACCGCTCGGAGTCTTGTGGGTCCTCACGGCGTCGCTTCCGCTCTTGGGACTGCTCGGCACGGTGCTCGGAATGAAGACGACGTTCGTCGCGCTGACGGGCGCTCAGACGATCGGGGTCGACACGATCGCGTCGGGAATCTCGCAAGCCTTGATCACGACGCAGGCGGGACTCATCCTCGCGGTACCTCTCTGGCTCGCGCACGGAGTGCTCGCCTTTCGCGTTCGGCGACGGACCGACGAGATGACGCTCCTCTTGAAGAAGATCGAGACCGCCGTCTGTATCGACTGAGAAGTCACGAGGCACGAAGCTTGTTCAAGTCCCTCCAATCGAAGACTGATCGCTCCCCCGGGACCGCAATCGACATCGCTCCGCTCATCGATGTCGTGTTCATCCTGCTGATCTTCTTCCTCGTCACGACGACCTTCGTTCGCGACACGGGAGTCGACGTCGATCGCCCGGGTGCCGTCGTCACTCGCCCCCTCGAGCCGACGAGCCTGCGCGTGAGCATCACGGCCTCGAACGAGATTTACACCGACGGCGGACGCGTCGACCTCGACGAGTTGCGCGTCAAGGTCACCGAGTTCGTCGCGCGCGACCGCCAACGTTCGGTGATCGTCATTCCGGATCGCGAAGTTCCATCCGGTCGACTGATCGAGGTCATGGACGTCGCACGCCTCGCGGGAGCCGAGGACGTAGCCGTCGCTACGGAACGCACGGGAGGTGCCTGGTGACGTCACGCCGATCGTCCCCCTCACTCGCTTCGGGCCCTCGCGCAGCCCTCGCCGTCGTCGGTGGCGCTGCCGTGACACTTTTGCTCGTCGGCGTCATCGCCGTACTCAATGCGAGAGAGCGCGTGACACCGAAGGCGTACGGCTCGCAGCGTCGCGCCAGGTACGAGATCCGACCGGAGACGCGCCGCATCGAGCCGCCGCCTGAGCCCGACACTCGCGAGAAGCCGAAGGAGGACTCGGCCTCGGTGATGGTCGTCGATCTCGACCCGCCAGCTCTGCAACCGGCGGCCATCGAGGCACCGAGGCTCGATTTCGCGCTGCCGAACCCGCGCGCAGAGGTTCCAGGCGTCCGCCTGCCGTACGTCCTGCCAGTGCCGGCTCGAGCGACCATCGCGAGACCGACCGAGCGCCCTGGGCAACGAACCGAAGTCACACGTCCTCAGAAGGCGGAGGGTCCTCTCGATCTCGGCGGGGTCGACGAGCCACCGCGCGAGCTCGCCGGCAATCCGAAACCCGTCTACCCCGATCGCGAAGACCGCCTCGGAATCGCGGGGGACGTCCGGGTCGAGATTCTCGTCGACGAGCGAGGCCGGATCGAAGACTTCAAGATTCTCAGTGGGCGTGCTGCGTTTCAGGACGCCGTGCGAAGGGTGATGGGTCGCTGGCGATTCACGCCGGCGAAGCACGGCGGACGCGTCGTCAAGGTTCGCGGTATCAAGACGATCCAATTCCGTCCTCGAGGTCGGCGATGAAGAGCCCGCGATTCGCCGCCATTTCGCTCCTGCTCGCTGTCGTCTCCCTCACGACGGCCGTCCACGGTCAATCCCCCGCGCTCGAGATCCGCCGAGCGGGCGATGCCATTCGGCGTGGTGATCACGCCGCGGCCCTGCGGACGCTTCGCCCCTTGCGCAGCAAGCATCCCGAAAATGCCGACATCCCCCGCTTTCTCGCGCTCGCCTACGGAGGCCTCGGCCGCTACGACGAAGCCCGTGCGGCGGCCATCGACGCGCTGTCGCTCGGACGATTCTCCCCCGACGTCTTAGGGAACCTCGCGCGTGTCGACCGTGAGCGTGACGACCGCGTGGCGCTCCTCAACACCGTTCGCATCCTCGTCGTGCTCGACCCCCGAGAACGTCGACTGGCGCGTCCTCCAAGCGGACCTCCTCGCCTCGAGCGGAGCGCAGGCCGAGGCCGCTTCGATTTTCGCGACGCTGCTCGAGAAACACCCAGCCAGAGACGATCTCCACGCCCGACTCGGCCGTGTCGAGCTCGATCGAGACTCGCCGAAGCGTGCGATCGTTCATCTCGAGACGGCTTGGAGGCTCGGCTCGAAGGCTCCGTCCGTCGCGCTCCAGCTCGCCGAATCCCAGCAACGTCTCGGCGATCATCGCAGCGCGGCCGGTTGGTTAGAGCGCGCGTTCGCGACCACTCGCGAGGACGTCTCCCTCGAACTACGGCTTCGATATGCCGGGCTGCTCTTCGCGATCGATGATCTCGAGGAATCGGAGCGAGCGTCGCAGAGAATCCTCGAGCAAAAGGCGGAGAAACAGACGGCAGCGAAAGCCGAGACCCTCCTCGGTCGAATCGCCTCACGTCGGAATCGACCGGCAAAGGCGGCCGAGCATCTCGAGCGCGCAATCTCGCTCGGCGCGAGTGCCCCGGAGCTCCTCTCCTGGGTCGGAGCTCACCACTTCAACGCGAAGGAGTACGCCAAAGCCGAGACCTTTCTCTCCCGGCGAGTCGACGAACACGAGTTCGAGGAGCAAGACCTACGCTTCCTCGTGCTCTCGCTGATCCGTTCGAATCGAGCGATCCAGGCTCGCTCGCGACTGGAGCAGTACCTCGCGCAATACGGCCTTCAGGATCCGGCGCGACGCCTCATCGAGGAGCTTTGGAAGAGCGGCCGGTGAACAGCGGCTCGCCCGATCCAGCGCCAAAACGAATCCAGAGGAAGCACCCAGAGACTTACCTCTGAAACGAATAGGAGCGCACTTCGATCGCGCGACGCTCCAAGGGAATTGGTAGAGTAGTCCGCAGCCCCGGATGACCGCATCCGAGCCGGTCAGTCAACCACCGGGACTCGCGACTTCAGACGGAATACCTTGCGCCCCCCGGAGAACCAACCAAGCCTCTGGTTCACGCCCCTCCCGCTTGACGAGATTCTGGCCGAGATTCAGCGTGAGTACTTCCCGGGTCTTGCCCAACGGGTTTCGGTGAGCTTCGTATCCGTGGGCTCGCTCGCCTGTATTCGTTATCGCGAGGACGACGAAGATCACCATGCCGCGATTCGCTTCCATGACCTCCTGAATCACCAGGACACCCCGCTCCTCGTCTTCAGCCATCTCTTCAAGCACGAGCTTCTTCACCTCGAGATTCCCGCCCGCGTCCACGACGGGCGCAAGACCAATCACCCTCCGGAGTTTTGGGAGCGGGAGAGGACCATCAGCCCCGAGGCAGCCCACGCCATGCTGTGGATCCACGTCAACTTCCTCGCGTGCCTAGAGACTCGCCCTCGCCTCGAGAGAATCGAGGTCAAGCCGAAGTGGAAGAAGATCTGGACGAAGCCGAGGCTCACCCTGGAGGAATGTCGCGAGCTCGTGTCGTCATCGAAGGTTTCGGCGCCCGAGGATCCGGACGACGACAGCCAGCCGCCGCTCTGAACGACCGAGGAGGCAATCGCCCATGAGCATGCTGTGTTTCTTCCCCTGGGTGAGCATCGAGAAGAAGATCGACTTCGAGGCGTTCGAGCTCGTCCCGTTCCGGCACGGCGCCGCTGCCCATGGGGAGCTAGTCGAACTGCAAGGCGAACTTGACCCGCCTCCTCACGTCTCCCATCTGCCCCAAATCTGTCCCAACGCAAAAAAAAAAAGGACCTACGACTCGTCGTCGTAAGTCCTTTCTGTATCTTGGCGAGGCGGACGGGACTCGAACCCGCAACCACCGGATCGACAGTCCGGTACTCTAACCAAATTGAGCTACCGCCCCACAAGCTGAGCGAGGGAAAATAGCGGTTTGCGCCTGAGTTGTCAATCGCGAAAACCCGCTACCAGGAAATTCTACTATGCGGGTTTAGCGGGTGTCAAACAGCGCCGCCGAGCTGACTTACCGGGGCTTTGACAACCCAGGAATACCGCTCGAAATACCACGTCGGCAACTCAGTTGGGGGTCGCCAAGCGGTACCGCTGGCTGTCCCAATCAAAGTCCTTATTGAGGTATTTCTTCAAGGTTGCCGAGACGCGCTGGTTCAACTCGTCCATCTCGAGATCCGTGTCGTAACCCGCGATCACCACGCGGCTCGCGATCTCCGAGACCTTGAGCGGCTGGTCGGCCTTGTCGAGGACCTCGATGATGTAATCCTTCAGGCGGGTCTTCTTCTTCGGAAGGATCTCGCGCACGCCGTTGGCGCGCAGAGCCTCGTCGGAGAGCCCGTACTTCTTGTGCTCCTTCTCGAAGATGTCGTAGCGCTGGAGCGCCTGGAAGACCGTGTTGTAGAACGAGCGCGGGTTCGTCGAGTTCGAGACGTACCCGACCTCGGGAAGCTGCTTCTGAATATCGGACGGCGACAGTGGCTCGTTCGCCTGGAGAAGGACCTGCGCGATGTAGTCCTTGAGGTTCTTCTTTCGCTTTCCCGCGAGGAAACTGTGCGCCGGCTCGCCCTCGGCTGATTCACCGCCCGAGGTCACGGCACCGCCCGAGGTAGAGGCGCTGCCTCCGTTCGAATCGGGACTGCCGAAGGCGCCCGTCCTCGACGACGGCTCGGTGCCGCTCAAGGGGCCTGCGCCAGCCGCCCCTCCGACACCGGATCGGTACGAGGTGCTCGCGCTGCCGAAGCTGCCGAGACCACGCCCGCCCGAACCGAGCGAGTACCCGCTCGAGCTCGTACCGTTCTCGCCACGCTCTCGCTTCTCGATCGCCTCGATCTGATCCTCGACGCGTCGCAGCTCGAGCCGTAGGTGATCGCGTTCGCGCATCAGGTCGGAGAGCTGCGAGTTACTCTTCATCTTCCGCTCGAGGAGCTCCTCCAGGTCACGGACCGTCAAGCTCTCGAGATACTGCTCTGGGATTTTGGACAACATGTCGATTCCTGCTCACCCAGCCGGGCCCTCTCGAGTCCACCGCGCCTCAGGGACACAGCTACTCGAACCGGCCACCGATGTCTGGCGGTTCACGGGAAGCAAGTATGCCAGGAACGAAGTCGTTCGAACTCCACCCTCCGAACGCTCGACTCGCCGCAGCTGGACACCTCCCAGACAACGACCGAGCCGGCGAATCAGCCACGCCTCACTCCACGAAGCGACAGATTCTCACGCTCAGAACGAGCTACGATGACGCCCTTCGGCGTTCTCCACCCACCGCAGCTCTCGACTCGAAAGAGTTCAAGGCGGAGCAGAACAAGCCAAATATCGGCGAGCTGAATTGGAACGCATGCATCCCATCCCCCGGAGATCCCCGGGGGACTCACCCACTCCTGCCTCATCCTACAGCGCTGAGCCTAGTACGAACCGGACCTCGAGACAGTCAAACTCAGGCGTTCGCTCCCTTCCTGACGCTCGCTCGGCGACCCGCCGTCGAGCTTCGGTTCGGTCCGATTACCGGGGGGACGGCGCCAACTCCGTGGACAATGACTTGGCCAAGAGTTGTCGAACCTTACCAATAGCGAATGATCACCCTACCAAGTCGTGCTCGCAGATCCGCTGGACGCCAATTGCCGTTCGGACAAGACCGGAGAGGCATCGACACACACGCCAAGGCCACGCTCCCCGTGGCTGGCTGCGTTTCCCTTGTGCTTCCTTTCGCGCGTGATTGTATCCAGATAGAGCCCTAACTCAAAACATTTCTGGAACTACCGGCGATCGAAAGGCAAACGCGCAGCGTCTCGAGCGTCTCGAGCGTCTCGAGCGTCTCGAGCGTCTCGAGCGTCTCGAGCGTCTCGAGCGTCGCGTCGGAGAGCGTCGCATCGGACACGCGGTCGGACAGATCGACTCAGGAGATTTCGCTCGTCTCGGGCTTCTCGGAAAGAGCGGAGATCTCCACGATGCGCGAAGAGCCGAGCTCGGTCGACGGCGTGCTCGAGACGTCGGACGATTCGTTCGAATCGATACGCACGCTCGCGTTCGGCGCGTCCGACTCGATCGACTGGTCGACATCGCGATAGAGACGTTCGAGCCTCGCTGCGAGTCCGGCCTCGAATTCCGTGAACCCGTAGTTGCGCAAGACACACTCGAGCGCGGTCTCGGGAGTTGCAGCTGCGCGATGAGGACGCGGTCCGACGAGCGCCGCGAAGACATCCGACATCGCCGTAACGCGAGCGACGAGCGAGATCTCGTTGCGGCGAAGGCCTTGCGGGTAGCCGCTCCCATCGGGACGTTCGTGGTGATCCCGCGCGGCCGCGCTGAGATCGGGGAAATGGACATCGTGTGACGAGAGAATCGCGTGACCGAGCCACGTGTGCCGCTTCATCTCGGCGCGTTGCTCTTCGGTGAGCGCGGCGGACGATTCGAGCAGTCCGCGGTCCTCGAAGAACGCCATTCCGATGTCGTGCAGCAACCCGGCGAGCCCGTACGAGCGCCGCTCCTCCTCGGAGCAACCGACGGGCGCGAGGACCATATTGAGCGAAGCAACGAGCACGGAGTGCGGTGCCAGCCAAGACCCCTCGTGATCCGCCCCGTAGACGTGCTCGGGTCGGAGCGGCAGACCGTCCGACTGAATTCCAGCGAGCTCCTCGACGATCGATAGGGCCTGCGGCAACTCGACCTGTCGCGTCTTGCGGATATCCAGGAAGAACTCCTGCGTGCGCTCGACGAGATCCTCGAGCTCCCAACGCGCCGGCGGGACTCTCGACGACTTGCGCTCGAGATGAACGCTGTCTTCGGCCCCGGACGTCGAGGCCTTCGACGCGGACGCCTTCGGAGTCTTCGAACGTCGAGCCTTCGACTTGCGGCGCCGGGTCGGCGGCGCCCCCGCCACCGGCCTCGTCGCCGCGGCGTCGCCACCACGTTGACTGGCGTCGCCCCCATCCACCCCCCACCCGCAGTG
>CAYZGY010000074.1:0-16155 GCA_964478085.1 uncultured Planctomycetia bacterium | reverse complement strand
GATGCTTCCGAGACGGTCGAGCGCGAAGGTCATGTCGGGCTGAGACGTGCCGACGCGGACCGCTGCGCGCTCCCACCCGATCAAAACATGAACACCCCAAACGACCGACCCCCGCAACGTCGACGGACCGCGACCGAGAAGCGGGATGAGCACGGCGCCGACGTTCTCGAACGGCTCGCCGCCGTCCGCGTGACCCGCCGCGACCGCGTCGACGAGTCGCCGGATCACGATGGCACGCTCGACGGCCTTGCCCGACGGCATCGTTCCGAGCTTCGAGACGTCGTTCGGGTCGAGCACGCGGCGCAAGAAGTCGAGGTGCGCGCGGCGCACGGCAGACGGCCCGTCGCCGATCTTCGTCAAGAGGACGAAGGCCTGGTGGTTCCCGGCGCCGTCGTTGGTACCCGCGAGCTTGACGATGTCGATCGTCACGCCCTTGGCCAGCTCGGCGAGTGGCACGAGGTCGACGCCGTCGTCCTTGGCAGCGCTATCACCCCTGGCCGCCAACTCGAGCTCGAGATTCGGATTCGGCTCGAGAGCCTGCGCCCGACCCACGTCGACGAACGCGACGAAGCCCACGAGCGCCCCGATCAACGCGAGCACGACGGAACCCGAAAGGAAGCGGGTTCGAAGTGTGAGCAATCGGTGGAGCATGAGGGGCGGCTGGGTCGTCGTTCCGTCTGCGGCGTTCGGTAAAATCTTCGCGCGCGTGATCGAACACGGGCTCTATCGAAATCGTGTCGAGAGGAGTCCGTTCGAATTCCTCTCCCTACTACGGTCGACGGCGGAACGGGCGACCGGATTCAATCCGGTCTGGCCGGCCGGCAGTGCTCCTTCGAGAACAGTGCTCCTTCGAGAACAGTGCTCCTTCGAGAACAGTGCTCCTTCGAGAAACAGCCGGAACGGGCGAATCCGCGCAGGACCGTGCTCTCGCGCATACACGGGCGAATCGCTCTCGGCGCTCGTCGCGATTCTCATCAGGACTCTGATCAGCTCCGACCAGCAAATCCCTCACCGTCGGAGAATACCCTTCGGGAGCGCGCCCTTCTGTACGCGAGTTCGACACCGAAGTTCCGAACGATCCACCTAATTATAACTCGACCCGTCGGCGAGTCCAATCCCTCGACGACGTTGCGACGACCGAGCGACGTTTTCGGTCGACCCGAGAATCTTCGGAAGGGCTCAAGACGAAGCCTCGAAGCCGACGAGGCCATCCGTCGTCCGATTGTCGTCCAATTGTCGTATCCTGTCGAAGGCCGAGAATCACGAGAACAGCCCCGCTCCGAAGTTGTCCTCGGGCTCCTCGGGGAACTCCTCACCGAAGAACTTGCCACCGTGCCTCGTCGGCCCGGGCCGCTCCTCGATCGGATCCAAGCTCATCGGCTCGAAGTCGGGGTCCTTGGAGCGCTCGAGCTCGGCGTAGAAGACCTCGAGCACACGCCCCTGGATCAAGGCGCGGCACTCCGCGTTGATCGGATGGGCGACGTCCGTGTGGAGGGATCCCCTTCCTCCGGAATCCCGCCCCCCATCGCCCGCTCCCCGTGTCGCGGCGCCGCCGGACATGTGGCGACCGCACTCGTTGCAGAATCGCGCCAGCTGCGGATTCTTCGCACGGCAGCCGTCGCAACGTACCGTACGCTTACGACTCGGCATCGCGACAAATGCCCCGCTCTGCCCCTCGATGACCTTGAGATCCCGCACGACGAAGAGATCGTCGATCGTGATGCTGCAAAACGCTCGGAGCTTGTCCCGCGGCGAGGAGACCAGCTTGACGCGCACCTCGGTGATCTGCACAGCGCAGACTCCCTCCCGCCTCGATCACTGGCGTTCTCGGTCGGGCTCGTGAATCCTCAGGGACTCTCGGACCAGCCCGGCAAGCTCGTCGCCGCGAGAACCGTCATCGAAGCGTTATCATACTGAACTCGATCTGCGAGCTCACGCGCTTCCGCGGCGCTGCTACAGACACCGTAGAACGTCGAGCCGCTGCCCGACATCAAGACCGCGCGAAATCGCTCCTTCTTCAGACGGAGACCCAACTCCCGCAGCTCCTCCACGAGGCCGCACGCGACCTCTTCGAGCCGGTTGAAGAAGAGCTCCCCCGTCTCGAACCGAGACAGCCAGGAAGCTGAATTCATGCTATCGACCCCACTCGGGGGAGTCAAGCGAGCGAGCTCTCCGGCATCACGCCGGCGGTCGAGATCCCCGTAGACCTTCCCCGTCGAGACCTCGATTCCGGGGCAGACGAGCACGTAGTGGCACGGAACCGCGTCGAACGTCTCGTGGTAGGTCGTCAGGATCTCGCCGCGCCCCTGGCAACGCGCCGTGCCGCCGTGGAAGAAAAACGGCACGTCCGAGCCGAGCTCCGACCCGAGCTCCTCGAGCTCCGAGCGCGGCACGCCGAGCTTCCAGAGCGCATCGAGACCGAGGAGCGTCGCCGCCGCGTCGCTCGAGCCGCCTCCGAGCCCGGCTCCGTGCGGGATTCCCTTCTCGAGGCGCAGGTGAACACCGCAGGGCACGTCGCCTCCGACGTGCTCGCGCAGGCGCGCGGCCGCGCGGTAGACGAGGTTCTTCTCGCCGACGCCGACGACCCCGTCGTCGATCGTGATCTCATCGTCGTCGCGACGGACGAGGTCGAGACGATCGTAGAGGTCGATCGCCTGGAAGAGGCTGTCGATCGGGTGGAAGCCGTTCGGCTCGACGTCGTAGACCTCGAGGTAGAGATTGAGCTTCGCCGGCACATCGACGTGAAGGCCTTCGGGCGTCGTCGAGAATCTCATGTCGGTTCGTCGTCTCTGTCGTTCGGGGACGGGTCGCTCGGAAAGTCGGCGCTCGTGTCGCCGAGGAGGATACTGTCGATGAGCCGCACCCCACCGACCTGCGCAGCCACGGCCACCAGGACTCTGCCCGGCTCGTCAGGGATCGAATCGGGCTCCTGACAGAGCTCGAGCGTGTCGGCGTCGCGGAGCTCGGCGTACTCGACGCGCAGACGGGGCTCCGAGGCGAAAGCTCCCCGGAGGTGACGCGTGAGCTCGCCGACGCTTCGCTCCCCCTCCTCGAATCGCGCCGCGAGGAGACGCAGCGCCCGCTGAATCGCCAGCGCCGTCTGCCGCTCGGCTTCGTCGAGCCGCAGATTGCGCGAGCTGAGCGCGCGGGTGGGTTTCGTCGCGCGGATTTTTGGGCTCGCGGCGGGGGTGGCGGTCGGGCGGGCGCACGGTCGGAACGCGGCGGATCTCGAGATCGAAGCGCAGGTCCTCGACCATGCGGCGAATCACGAGCGCCTGCTGGAAGTCCTTGCGCCCGAAGTAGGCTCGATGCGGCCGGACGACGTGTAAAAGCTGCGCCACCACGGTCGTGACCCCGCGAAAGTGACCGGGGCGCCCGGCACCGCAGAGCGGCGAGGTCAGCGACCCGACCTCGACCCAGGTCTGAAAGCCCTCGGGGAGGAGATCCTCGCGACGCCCGATCCAGACCAGGTCGACGCCGCGCGCCCGGCAAGCTTCGAGGTCGCCCTCGAGCGCGCTCGGGTACTTGTCGAGATCGTCGGGATTGTCGAACTGCGTCGGATTGACGTAGATGCTGACGACGACCCGCTCGCACTCCTCACGCGACACCCGGATGAGCTCCCCGTGCCCTTCGTGGAGCGCACCCATCGTCGGAACGAAGCCGACGCTGAGACCGGCGCGACGGTAGGCTTCCGTCCACTCGCGCACTCTCGCAGCGTCTTCGATCACCTTCATGAGAATCGTCTCGGGGACTCTATTCCTGGCGGCCGGATCGAGGCCCGGGGACCTCGAGCGAGCCGACGATGCGCGCGGGCTGCTCGTCGAGCGCCGCCCACATCTCGGACATGGTGCGCCCCGAGACCGGATGGCGCAAGTCCCCCGCAATCTCGGCGAGCGGCTCGAGGACGAATCCACGCTCGGCGATGCGCGGATGCGGGACGACGAGGTCGGGCTCGTCGATGACACGCTCGCCGCAGAAGAGGATATCGAGGTCGATCGTCCGTGGCCCCCAACGCTCCTCACGAAGACGACCGAGCGCAACCTCGACGCCCTGGAGCGCCAAGAGCAGCGAGCGGGGCTCGAGCTCGGTCGCAAGCGCCCCCACGGCATTGAGATAGAAACCCTGCGGCGGACCGCCGACGGGCACGGTCTCGCGCAGGCTCGAAAGGCGCGTCCAGCGAACCCCGCCGAGCTCGCCGACACGAACGATCGCCGCCTCGATCGTCTCACGGCAACTGCCGAGGTTCGATCCGATACCGATCCAAGCTTCCGTCACGGCGAGACTCTCGATCGATCCGCTCAGGAGCTCGCGGCGGGGTCCGAGTCCTCGAATCCTCCGTCGCCGAGCGCCCCCTCATCCGAAGACCGGGCTGCCGGGCCCGACCGCTTCCGCTTTCCCGTCAAGCGACGCCAAACGGTGTTGATCGGCGACCAGACGAGGTACCCGCAGAACGCGAAGGGCAGCACGACCTCGGGAACGATCGCGAGCAGCACGAGCCCGAAGACGACGCAGGCGAAGAAGTCGAACGAGTGCCCGCGCGCGAAGAGCTGCGTGCCGACGTGATCGAACTTGAGCTTGCTCGAGACCATGCTGAATCCGAGCAGGAGACCGAGGAAGGGCAGGAAGAGCGTGATGCCCTCCGCAAAGGACTTGAGCGAGTCTTCCTGGACAACGCGGGCGACCCACTGGAGCTCGACCGCCTCGAACTTGAGCACGTAGCGCTGGAAGAGAACGAGCGACGCGACACAGCCGGCCGCACCGGGACTCGGCAGCCCCTTGAAGCAGAGGTGTGCGCTCTCGTCGGGCGAGTTCTCGACGTTGAACCGCGCGAGTCGCATCAGCGCCCCGAGGAAGTACGCGAGCGAGAAGAACCAGACGACGCTCTGCCAGCGCCCCGTGTTCCCGAGGTCGGGGCCGGCGAGGTTGAGCTGGACGATCATGAACGCGGGCACGAGCCCGAAGGTGATGAGATCACAGAAAGAGTCGAGCTGCGCGCCGAGCTCCGAGCCTCCCTTCGACATGCGAGCGACCTTGCCATCGAAGACGTCGAAGACCATTCCGAGAAGGACGAGGAACGCGGCGACGGTGAAGTTCTCGGGATTCTCGAAACCGCCGCCCTCGGCGACGCGTACCTCGCTGAGCTTGACGACCGCGGCGAAACCGCAGATACCGTTTCCGACGGTCAGAAGATTGGCGAGCAGGCTTCCGCGACTGGCTTCCATCTCAGGACTCCTCTGCCCCGCTGGACTCGCTGGACTCGCTCGATCCGCTGGACGCTCCATCGACGAATCGACCGATGATGCTGCGTCCACCCTGCACCTTGTCGCCGACCTTCACCGACGACTCGAACCCGGCGCGAACCGGAATCCAAAGCTCGGTGCGCGAGCCGTACTTGATCATGCCGATGAGCTTGCCACGCTCGACGAGCTGATCCTCCTCGAGGTCGCAGACGATGCGGCGCGCGATCGCGCCCGAGACGAGACGCACGAGAACCGGGCAACCGGCCCGCTCGGCCTCGGTGATCTCGAGACGTAGCGTCTTCGACTCGTTCTCCTGCCCCGCCGCCGCCGACCGCGCGTCGCGGAAGAGACCGGGACGGTAGACGACGCCCGTCACCTTCGCGTCGAACGGCGCGCGATTGACGTGGACGTTGAAGACCGAGAGGAAGATGCCGATACGCAAGCAGCGCTCGCCGATGAGCTCGTCCTCGTCGACCTCCTCGATGTCCCAGATCGTCCCGTCGGCCGGCGAGATCAGAAGACCGGGGTCCGTCGGCGCGGCGCGCTTCGGATTGCGGAAGAAGAGGACCATGAAGGCCCAGAAGGCGCAGCTCGGGACGACGCCGATGAGCCACCACGCTCCGAACTGGACGGTGGCGAGGGCGAAGACGAAGATCGCGATACACGAGATCGCGGACCAACGGACGATGTCCGGGCGGCCCCATGGGGCTATGCTGGGCTGGGCGGCGTCGATCCGGGACGCGGGGGGTCGGGGGACGGGGTCTGGGTCGTGCGTTGACCCGCCCGTCTCTCGGGCCGGCCCGGTAGCAGCTTCACTCACGTCAGCGATCTCGAATGCAAAGCCTGAAGGGGGGAGGAATATCGGACGGTACACCCAAGACGTCGTGGTCCCGTCGTGCACCTTCCACAACCTACCGTCGCGAAGCCCTCTTCCAAGGGACAATCCGAATTGAATTGACAGCAAGTCGTCGCTTCGTTACAAGCCGAGGCTGGCCCAAGTTCAAGCGATTTCGTAGGATAACACCATGGCCCCGCAAAGCAACACCACAATCACGTCTGTCCGCGCCCGTCAAATCTTCGACTCTCGAGGTAACCCGACCGTCGAAGCCGACGTCACATTAGCGGATGGTACGGTTGGCCGGGCCGCCGTTCCTTCCGGTGCCTCCACCGGAGAGCACGAAGCGCTCGAGCTTCGCGACGGAAGTGATCGCTACATGGGGAAAGGCGTCCTCGGCGCCGTGGCCAACGCCAACGACAAGATCGCGCCGGCCCTCGAGGGTCTCTGCGCCTGCGATCAGCGCGGCGTCGACCAGGCGATGCTCGATCTCGACGGCACCGACGGAAAGAAGAACCTCGGCGCCAACGCGATCCTCGGCGTCTCGATGGCGACCGCTCGCGCGGCTGCGACCTCGCTCGGCATTCCGCTCTACAGCTACCTCGGCGGCGTCTGGGCCAAGCGCCTTCCCGTCCCGATGATGAACATCATCAACGGTGGCGAGCACGCCGACAACAACGTCGACGTCCAGGAGTTCATGATCCTCCCCACCGGCGCCGACTCGCTGACGCACGCGATGGCGATGGGCTCGGAGATCTACCACCACCTCAAGAAGGTGCTCCAGGGCAAGAGCCTCGCGACGGGCGTCGGAGACGAGGGCGGCTTCGCTCCGAACCTCGGCTCGAACGAGGAAGCGATCTCGATCATCCTCGAGGCCGTCGAGGCTGCCGGTTACAAGCCCGGCGACCAGGTGAAGATCTCGCTCGACGACGACTCATAAAAAAAAATAATCAAGGAGACCGGCAAGTACGAGCTCACGGGCGAAGGCAAGTCGATGACGGTCGACGACATGATCGCGTTCTACGGCGAGCTCGTCGACAAGTACCCGATCTACTCGATCGAGGATCCGCTCGACGAGAACGACTGGGAAGGCTGGGGAAAGCTCACCCAGGCGATCGGCAGCAAGGTCCGCCTCGTCGGTGACGACCTCTTCGTCACGAACATCGAGCGCCTCCAGCGCGGGATCGACGAAGCCTCCGCGAACGCGATCCTGATCAAGCTGAACCAGATCGGAAGCGTCACCGAGACGCTCGAAGCCATCGATTTGGCACGCCGCAACGACTTCAAGAACCTGATCTCGCATCGCTCCGGAGAGACGGAGGATGCATTCATCGCCGACCTGGCCGTCGCGACCGAAGCCGGACTGATCAAGACCGGCGCCCCGTGCCGCAGCGACCGCGTGGCGAAGTACAATCAGCTCCTTCGCATCGAGGAGGAGCTCGGCTCAGGAGCGGTCTATGGAATCGGATAGAGAGTCCTCTATCCCTTCTCCGATCACTGAGGATCCGACGGGGGCCACCCCGCCCGAAGCCTCACCGAAAAGAAGTGTCGAGAAGGGTTCGGTTTTCTGGAAAGAGCTCTACTGGTTCGTCATCGTCGTCATTTTGGGCGCCTCGGCCGCCATGTGGGTCCTGCCCTCACGGATCCACCGCCACCGGGGCCTCGTGGAGCTGCAGTCGGAGCTCCGCCAGAAGAACGCCCTGCTCGAGCGCGAAGAGCGCAAGTTCGAGTCGGCCGTCGACGCGATGAAGCACGACGAGTTCTACCGGCAGGCGGTCTGGCGTCGAGTCATCGGCGTCAAACGAAACTCCGAGCAGTTCCTCAATGGCGAGGGGCTCGATCGGATCGAGAAAAACCGCGAATCGGAGACGATTTCCCCTCAAGACGAGGCGTTATCGGACCGATAGAACCAGATGGTCCGGTGTTTTCTTCGGGGGGCTTTCGCGAAGCCCCCTCTCGACCGCTGTGCGGTCGATTCACCCCAACCAGCAGAGCTTCGGGACACGGCCCAGTCCTGACCCCATGGGTCGTCGTCTCGTGAACCTGTGGAGTTCTCGCCCGTGACGGACTCGCCCGAGCCGACGAACAACCTCGAAGACCAAGAGCTGAGCGCCCTCGTGGACGGCCTGGAGACGGCCGGAACCGGTTGGACGCCCCTGCGATTCGCCGAGGCTTGCCGAGAGCTCTCCATCGGCGAATCTCGACGTTGGGCGACACGTGCCGGAGCGGCGGCCGCGGCGACCGCGACGCGCCTGAGCGCCCTGCTCGAGCGCGCGATCGCCGTCGACCCGATCGACGCCGGCGTACGTGACTTTGCCGAGTTCGCCCGCGGACGAAGCGATGCGACGCCCGTCCTCTGCGTCCGCACGACTCAGCCTGCGGGACGCTACCTCATCACCATCTCGCAACGCCTCCTCGTGGTCATGGTCGAGATCCTCCTGGGCGCCCCCGAGTCCTCCCTCGAGGCACGAGACCGAGAACTCACCCCACTCGAATCCGAAGTGGCCGGCGCCGTGCTCCAGGAGGTCCTCTCGGCCCACGCCGACGCTTGGCAGCTCGCCGCCCCGGGCGAGATCGAGGACTCGCTCGGCGAATCGCGCCATCGAGTCACTTGCCGCCCGGCCGACGCGGTGGCGCTCCTGACGCAGACCGTCTGCATCTCGAGAAGCAGCAGCTTCGCCATCGAAGGCGATATTCAGGTCGCCGCACCGCCGAGCGAGCTCCTGACACACGCCTGCCGACCCGAAAGACCGGACGACCGAACCCCGCCACCCCGGAGCGAGGCGATCGATTCGAGCGGCCTCGAGGTCGAGCTCGTCGCCGACGTGGAGACGATGCCGATCCGCATCACGGACCTCGTCGGACTACGCCCGGGCGATCTCCTCGACACCGGACTCGAGCTTCGCGACGGCCTCCGGATTCGCGCGCGTGAGATCGACGGCGAAACCGATCCCGCGAGCCTCGAGGAGAGCGGCTGGCGCGGAATTCCCGGCCGCACGAACGGCCACCTCGGCACGCAACTGCGGGCGAAATGAAAGAGAGGCCGGACGTCTCCGCCGGGCCTCTCTCGAGAGATCCATGACTACGAAGATTCCGATCAGCGAATCGGAATCTTGATCGTGCTTCCCGCCTGAAGCTGCATGTACTGGAGATCATCGTTGGCGTTCTCGATGACCTTCGCGAGTCGCGCGTTGCCGTAGAAGCGCTTGGCGAGACCCGAGAGCGTGTCGCCGCTCTTGACCTTGTACGTGCGGTAGTTCTTGCTCGAGCTGCCCGAGCCGCCACCCCTCGCCTTCGGCCGGTTCGGCACGTTCCCGCTGAAGAGGCGGCCGGAGCTCTTCTTGCGCGTCGGGCCCTTGGCGATCAGCGTTTTGGGCGACGCCGTCCTCTTGAGTGCCGCGGCCGGCGGCGCGGGAATCGTGATCGTGTTCCCCGCGTTGATCTTGATGCCCTTGTTCGCGGCGGAAATCACGCCGTGGTAGATCCCCGCACCGTAGTACTTGCGTGAGAGGTTCCAGAGGTTGTCGCCCGACTTGAGCTCGTGCTTCTTCGGGAATCCAGCCGTCGCGGCCGATCCGCTTCCACCCGGAGGAGCGCGACGATCGTTCGGGCCCGCACCATTCGAAGCGCCAGCCCCATTCGTCTTCGGATCGAAGGTCTTCGCCCTCGGGAGGTTGTTCGTTCCGGTATTTCCGGTGTTTCCGGTGTTTCCCGTCGCTCCCCCAGAATTCCCGGTGTCACCCGAGCCGCCGACGATACGCCGATCCTGCGAGCCGATGCGCGCGCGCCGCGCGAAATCGTCCTCACGCTCCTGCTGCGCCCGCTTGGAAAGAGGCTGCGCCCGCTTGGAAAGAGGCGGCGCCCGCTCCGTAAGCGGCTGCGCCCGCCCCGGAAACGCCGGCGTCAGCATGATTTCGCCGCCGCTCCCGTTCCCGACGTTGCCGCCCCCGTTCCCGACGTTGCCGCCCCCGTTCCTGACGTTCCCGACGTTGCCGATCGTCAGAGTGCGGGAGCCGTTCTCCGTCGTCTCGGTTCGCACGAGCGGGCCAACGGTCGAGCTCGCGCCACCGATCGGCACTTGACCCGTGCCGCTCGAGCCTCGCGATCGGGCGTTCCCGCCGATCGGCGCCTGCCCCGTTCCAGAGCTTCCCGTGACGTTCCTGCCGCCGGGATAACGCGTCACGCGGTTTCCGTTGTACGTGCGGGCCGGAACGTTCGGCGTTCCACCCGTCCGCGCCGCACCACCGTTGCGCATTCCCGAGCGCATCGTTCGCGCACCCCGATTCCCGTTCCGGGTGTTCGCGCTCGAGGCGAGCTGCGCGCCCTTCTTCTCTTTCTTGGCGGTCGACGTCGCGCCCTCGGACTTGGCCGCGACCTCGTCGCCGTTCTTCCCCGTGTCGTCCCCTTCTTGCAGCGGCGTGTCGTTCTTCACGTACTGCGCCACCACGACCACCAGCAGGATCATCAGACCCACGATGGCAATTTTGGTGCTGTTCGCCATGCGATCTCTCCAATCTTCTCTTCTTCCCGAACGAATGCTCGCTGACAGAACCGAATCCGATCGGCTCCGTCTGATCCGTCACGCCTTCTCGATCCTCCGCAGAGCGCTGTTCACACCCTCGAGGACTCCTCCGAGAGACCGTGACGATCAGAGATCCGTCCGGGCGTATTGAAACAGTACCCGAACAGGGGGTCAAGGGGGAAAGTTGCGACGAGATCAGAACTTGCGGAATCCCCGCAACGAGAAAACGGGCCCCCGCGAGGCGCTTTCGACCCCGCGGGGACCCGCTCCGAGACAACCGGTGGCGCCCGCGCAGGGCAGGCACCACTACCCCATGAGCCGATCAGGCCAGCTGGGCAGCTTCGGCCTCGCGACGAGCGACCGAACGGTTGTGCAGAATCAGGAGGATAGGACTCGCGACGAAGACCGACGAGTACGTACCCGCGATCAGTCCGATGAGGAACGTGAACGCGAATCCGCGGACGGCCTCACCACCGAGGATCAAGAGCGACGAGACCGTCAGGAGCGTCGTCACTGACGTCCACAGCGTTCGAGTCAGCGTCTGGTTGATGCTCAGATCGATGCAATCGCTGAACTTCATGCGCTTGCGACCGTGGATCTTGAGGTTCTCGCGAATACGGTCGAAGACGACGATCGTATCGTTGATCGAGTAACCGATGATCGTCAGGAGCGCGGCGACCTCGGGAAGGTTGATCTTGATCGAGAAGGTGCCGCCGAAGAACGCGTCCGTCAGCGCCATGAGACCGATCGTGATCATGACGTCGTGGACGAGCGCCGCGATCGCCGCGAGGCCGAAGTTGAACTCGAAACGCAGCGAGATGTAGAAGATGATCCCGAGGATCGAGATGAAGAACGCGACGAGCGCCTTCCCCTGGAGGTTGCTCGCGACGACCGGTCCGACCGTCGAGACCGTCGGGAACGGATCCGAGAGCGTTACGTCCGTCCGCACGCTCTCGTCATTGAAAGCGGCGCGCACGGCGTTGACGAGCTGAACCTTCGTCGGCAGCGCACCCTGCGTCGTCGTGGCGATCGCGGGTGGCGCGTAGGTCGTGAAGGTGACCTGATAGGTGCTGACCGGGTTCGTATCCGACGCGCCCGTGACAAGCGAGATCGACTCGGCCTTGATGCCGAGGAAACCCTCGTCGTCGTTCGGGGCGAGAAGCGGGTTGTTCACGAGAATCGCATTGAGGCGGTCGCGGAGATCGTCCTTCGAGAGCTCTTCGCTCTGGACGAGGTTGACCTGCAGGTTGAGCGTCGAGTTCGTACCGGCGTCGACCCAGTTGGCCGTGAAGGGTGGCGGCAGGAGATTGCCACGCGCGATGAGTTCGGCCTCGACGGCCTTCTTGACGAGTTGCGCAGCTTCGCGCTCAGCTTCCGCCGACACACTCTCATCAGCAGCCCCGCTCTGCGCCTCGGCCTTCTTCGTGTCGCTCTCGCCGCCGGACCCGGCGCGCGTCAAGAGCACGTAGTTGCGGTTCTCCATGCCCTCGGTCTGGACCTGCTGAAGGCTCCAAGAAAGGAAGAGCTCAGGGCTCTTCTCCTGGAGTCCCCGGATCATCTCTTCCATCTCGTCACGCTCGATGCCCTCGCTGAGCGAGATACCGATACGCGCACCACCCGTGAAGTCGATACCGTAGTTCTCCGCGCCGCGCGGAATGACCATCGCCCAGCTCGCGACCACGATGATGCACGACGCGACGAGGAAGGGCTTCTGGATCTTGACGAAGCCGATCTTCGGCACATCGAAGGCCTCGAGCATCTTGAACTGCTTGCAGAGGCCCGCGTTGAGAGCCGTCGAGATCAAGAGGCGCGTGATGAAGAGCGCCGAGACGAACGAGATGATGATTCCGGCGATCAGCGTCACCGCGAATCCCTTGACGGGTCCCGTACCGAAGTTGAAGAGGACGATACCCGTGATCACCGTCGTCAAGTTCGAGTCGAAGATGACGCTGAACGCGCGCTGGTAACCCGTCGAGAGCGCCTGCATCAGCGACTTGCCGCGCTTCCTCTCCTCGCGCACGCGCTCGAAGATGAGGATGTTCGCATCGACGGCCATACCGATCGTCAGCAGGACCCCCGCGATACCCGGAAGCGTGAGTGTCTGACGAAAGACGTAGACGTACGAGAGCACCGCGAGAACGTTGAAGCAAAGCGCGAAGTTGGCGACAAGACCACCGAAGAGGTAGTAGCACGCCATGACGATGAAGACGCCGATGAGGCCGATGACGACGGCCTTGAGTCCCGACGCGATCGACGCGGCTCCGAAGACCGAGCCGACCGTGTTGTCGGAGAGGAGCAGCGGCTTCGTCGGCAGAGATCCACCCTTGAGGATCGTGACGATGCTGTTGACCTCTTCGTCACTGAAGCGACCCGTGATGATACCGTTCGTCGAGATACGGTCCCGGATGTTCGGCGCCTGAAGGACGCGCTCGTCGAGGACGATACCGAGAGGATCGTTGAGGTGTTTGCTCGTCAGGTCGCCGAGCTTGGTCGCACCCGCGCCACGCATGTTGAACGCGACGGCCGCGCGACCGTTCTCATCGATCGTCGCTGCGGCCGACTCGAGGTTGCTACCGTCGACGATCGAGTCGTCACGGTTGATCAGGACGACCTCGCGCTCGAAGATGGGCTCCTCCGAGAGGATCCCCTCCTCGTCCTCGGTGCGGCCCCACTGCTCGCGGACGATGTACTCGGGCTTATTCGGTTCGATGGGCTGCTGGAGACTCGGGTTCGAAGCCTTGTCCGTCTCCCACTTCTTGTAATCCAAGACCCACGCGGCGCGCTTGGTGAGGTAGGTCTGCTCTTCCTTCTTGAGCTCCTCCATGCGCGTCGGCGACGTGTGGGCAGCCGACGTCGAGACGATTTGGAAACGCAGGTTTCCCGCCTTCTCGATCTGCTCCTTGATGTACTCGGTGTCGGCACCACCACCGGGGATCGTGACGACGAGACGATCGGTGTTCTCGATCGCGATACGGATCTCCTTGAGGCCGTGGAGGTCGAGACGACGCGAGATGATGTCCTTCACCTCGTTCGCGACGTCCTCGGCGTTGTCGGTGATCTGCGAGAGATCGAGACGGTAGGTCAGCTCGGTTCCACCCTGAAGGTCGATTCCGAGCTGGGGTTTCGTCGCGGTGACGACCCAGATGCAAAGGGCGACAAAGACGGTCAGACAGACCCAGCCGCCGCGTGTCTTCTTGAACATGCGGTGTTCCTTTCCGATGGATGTACGGATTTCTTGCTAGTGAGAGGCCGATTCGGGTTCGTCGTTCGTCACGACGAAGGACTCACGCGTGCGGTGGAGCGCGCGGGGCGAGTCCGGAGCGAACCGCGTGGACGGTCCGCTTCGATCGAATCGGTGGATGTAGTCTCCCCGCCCCAGCAGAAAGCGCAGAGGGCGGCGCTTGATGTCGTGTCAGCTCGTCGAGGATCGCTGCGACGAGCGTGCCCGTCTTGTGCTCCTCGAGCTGCAGGAAATCTGGATCCTCGAAGACGGGAGGCAGCGCACTGATCGCGCGGAAACGCTGAATCGAAAGACGCGAGCCGTCGACAGGCTCGAAGGAAAAGCCGTGCTCCCAGTCATCCGATTCCTGCTCGTCCGACGTCGTCTCCCGGGCGTCGACCAGTGCGACGATCGTCGTCTCGTCAGACTGGGCAGCCCAGTGCGCCTCGAGCGCTCGGACGCCGCAGAGGACGCCAAGCAGAAGCGGAAACGCGCAAGAGATCCGAAGGACGGTGCCGCGCAGACCGGCCAGACGCGACAGCGCGCCGAGGAGGCGTGCTTCCGTTCGCGTGGCTGGGTGGTCGGTCGAGCGCTTCATCGCAGTCTTCGCTGATTCTGAGACCTATCGGTCCTCGCCGCTATCGTGGCCCGCGGGCTCCTCTTCCTTCGCCTTCTCGGCGGCGGCCGCCGCGGCGAGGGCCTCGTCACTGAGGACCTCGAAGATCGCGGTCTTGACGAAGGTCAGTCGAGTGTTGCTCTTCTTATCGACCTCGACGACGACATCCTTGTCCCCCACTTTCCGAACAGTTCCCATAATACCACCCGTCGTGACGACCTGAGCGCCCTTCTGGAGGGTGTTGATCTTCTTCTCGCGCTCTTTCCGCTTCTTGCCTTCGGGCCTGATGATCAGGACGTAGAAGATCAGGAAGATCGCGATCAGAGGCATGAAGAGGCTCCCGGCACTTCCACCCGAGCCCTGACCATCGCCGGTCTTCGCGGCGGCATCGGAAGCGGCATCCTGGGCGAGGACGAGAAGATCGAGGAACTCGGGAGACAGCATGGGGATACTCTCGAAACGTGAGGGGGAAACGGGGCAGCTTACGAATCCCCCCGATCCTTGCAAAGGGTTTTCCGCGCTTCGGTTTCGGAAAATCCCACGGCGGCCTGTTCGGGGTTGATCAGGTCGTGATTCGCGGCTCGCCGTAGAGCGCTTTCGCGTGAAACTCGCGCTGGAACTCGAGCAGATCCCCGGCGCGGATCGCGGCGCGCATGTCGCGCGTCAAGCGCTGGAACCAGGCGAGGTTGTGGATCGTCCCGAGCGTCAGCCCGAGAATCTCGCCGCGCAGGTAGAGGTGGCGCAGGTACGAGAGCGAGAAGTTGGCGCAGCAGAAGCAGTCGCACTCGGCGTCGACGGGGCCGAAGTCTCGTGTGTACCTGGCGTTACGAATGCGCACGAGCCCCGAGCTCGCGAAGAGCGTCGCGTTGCGGGCGTTGCGCGTCGGAATGACGCAGTCGAAGAAGTCGATGCCGAGGACGACCATGTCGACGAGGTCCCTCGGATCTCCGACGCCCATCAGGTACCGCGGACGGTCGACGGGCAGGAACGGCTCGACGACGCGGACCGCCCGACGCATCTCCTCGGGCGACTCGCCGACCGAGACCCCGCCGATCGCGTATCCCGGAAAATCGAGCGGCACGAGCTCCTCGGCAGAACGCTGCCGCAAGTCGTCGTAGACTCCGCCTTGGACGATGCCGAAGAGAGCCTGGTCATCGATGCGCGCGTGCGCCGCGAGCGAGCGCTCGGCCCAGCTCGTCGTCCTCCGGACGGCCCGCTCGACCTGACCGCGGGTCGCGGGGTGCGGCGCGCACTCGTCGAAGGCCATGATGATGTCCGCCCCGAGATCGTTTTGAACACCGATCGAGGACTCCGGGGTGAAGCGCACCTTCTGACCGTCGATGTGCGAGCGAAACGTCACACCGTCGTCGTCGATCTCGTTGAGGTCCGCGAGGCTGAAGACCTGAAAGCCGCCGCTGTCCGTCAAGATCGGCCTCTTCCAGCGGATGTAGTCGTGCAGCCCTCCGGCCTCACGGACGACCTCGGCACCTGGCCGAATCGCGAGGTGGTACGTGTTCGCGAGCATCATCGGCGACCCCGTCGACTCGAGCTGATCGGGAGCGACCCCTTTGACGCAGCCCTGGGTGCCGACGGGCAGAAACGCGGGCGTCTCGACCTCTCCGTGCGGTAGCCGCATCAGGCCGCAGCGCGCGGCGCATCTCTCGTCCTGATCGGTGACAGTAAACTGAAGAGCTCGTCTTTGATTAAGGGAATCGTCACTCA
>CAYZGY010000073.1:0-16168 GCA_964478085.1 uncultured Planctomycetia bacterium | reverse complement strand
GCGACCCACGGTATCGACGAGCGGGGTCGAGGTCGCACGCCCGAGACGGCCGTGCGAACGGTCTCCTGGGTTCTCGCGAACGCTCCGGAGCCGAATCTGCGAATTCAGATCGTGGACACCCTCTACGGCGCCCGGCAGTACGACCTTCCGGCAGCTACCCAGCACTTCGTGAATGACACGCAGACCGTCGAGGTCTTTCCGTGGACACCTCGGCTGGAGACCGAGCGACTCATTCTCGAGAACCACATCCCGGACTGGTATCCCGGAGTCTTCGGGTTCGGGGATGCGACGATCTTCCGGTCCGTTCCGGACACGCGTGAGGAGACTGGGGACGAAGCCGAGGAGGAAGGAGAGCCTCTGCGTTCGAAGCTGCGTTACGTTCGCATGAGTGGTCTCGCCTTTCAGAAATCGAGAGGGGCTCTGTCGATCTCGACAGCGAACGACCCTCTCGACGACGGTTCGGCGACCGAGATTCAGGTCGAGCTCGACAACGTCTCGTTTCACGAATTCGACGGAGTCGCCGTGCAGCTCTCGTCGTACTCCGATCGAGCGATCGCGCTTCGTGTCAACGAATGTGAGTTCAGACAGACGATGACGGGCGTCGCCATTCACGCGGGTGCCGATGGAAGGGCTTTCGCACAAGTTTCGAACTCGAGGTTCAGCTCGTCGCATCGCCCGCTCGCCCCGTCCGTCCTCTTTGGTGGTAGTGTCGACGTCTACGCCGGCGAGCGATCGATCGTCCACGTTCTTTGCGATCGTCTTCGCATGGACAACGTGACATTCGCCGCGGAGCTCTCGACGGCGACTCGCACGTCGAGTGACGCGGACCTGCGATTCGTCCTGCGAAACAGCCAGGTCAGCTCGAGGCCGACTTTTACTCCAGGCGGCTGCTTGCTCGGAGTGAGCGGCAAGTCCGTCCTCTGTGAAACGTATGGCGCCGTTCGCCTGAACGCGTATCCCGATTTCGACGTTCGATGCGACGTGATCAACAACACGTTTTGGCAGCTGAGCGGCCCTGCCGTCTTCGTCGAACAGTCGAGTGGGAGGGGCGGGCTCGGTGGTGACAAGGTCGAAGTCTCGCTCCGGAACAACTTGTTCTGGGGTGATGCCGATTACTTCGTTTCGGCGGAAAGCTCTGCGGGACCCTCGAATGTCCAAATCTCCGAGAACGAGCGCTTCGAGTGCGAGTACAACCTGATGCCCTCGAAATGGCGAGACGATCAAGCCGCCTTGCCAACGTCCAATCTCTTCACGAATCCGATGTTTGCCGGGGGCGATACCCCGTTCAACGACAACTTCGCGCTCATGCCCCGATCGCCGGCGATCGACGCGGGTGACCCGGTCTTCGACCGGACGGAGCAAGGCGTGCTGGACCTGAACGATGCGTGTCGATTGACCGGCCGTGATCGTGATGGCGATGGCAAGGTCGATCGGTATCGCGTCGATATCGGTGCCGTCGAGTACGCAGGCGACTGCGAGTTCGATCGCATCCCGGAATTCCGCCGTGGAGATTGCCGGATCGACGACAACGTCGAGCTGTCGGACGCGATCTTCCTCTTCGGCTTCCTGTTTCTCGGACAGCAGCCACCGCCGTGCCCCGACGCTTGCGACTCGAACGACGACGGCGGACTCGACATCACTGACGGCGTGTACGTCCTCAGTTACCTCTTCCTGGGCGGAGCAGCACCTGCGGAGCCGTTTGACGAGCCGGGCGTCGATCCGAGCGCCGATCCCCTCTCGACGTGCACGTACGTTCCGTAGTCGATTAGCGCGCTAGGTTCTTTCGACGAGCTCGAACCAGATCTCGAGTCCGTCCGGGACGAACTCCCATTCGTCGATCTTCGCATCGAGCTCCTTCCGCGTCATCCAGGTTCCCCACTCGACCTCTTCGGGCTGGTGACGAATCGGGCCGTCCCACTCGACCTCGAAGACGCTGACGATCGCGCGGTTGCGCGGGCCGAGGTAGAGGTGGTCGAAGAGGTGGCGTGGGGTGGGTCCGTCGATTCCGAGCTCCTCCGCGATTTCCCGCACCGCCGTAGTCTCGTAGGACTCGCCGCGTCTGACCACGCCACCGACGAACATGTCGTACATCCCGGGAAACACGTCCTTGGTCGTCGTTCGACGATGGACGTAGATCTCCTTCGCCGGGTTGTAGCAGATGATGCCGACGCCGCGGTGGAGCAGATTGAGCTTGCGGATCTTCTGGCGTCGAGCCCAGCCGATGATGCGGTCGTTGGCGTCGACGAGGTCGACGCGCTCCTGCTTGGGATCCACCGGGGCGACAGGCGATTCGCTGGCCAAGGCTGCTCCTTTCCGTCAGGCGTGGCGCTCGGGTATCCTGAGTCCCATCAGGATAAGGTCTCGGGACAGACACGCAATGTCTTCGACGTACGGACTCACGATTCGCCCGGCTCTCCTCGCGGACAAGGTGATTCACGTACGGGCTACGACACAAGGGGTCAGTCGAGTCGAGTTGGTCGACGCGAACGCTCGTGCGGCGAGCCCGTCGCGACCGAAGCGAGCCTGCGCCGACTGGGACGAGGCCTTCGACTCGGCCAAGACGGCTCGCAAGAACGCCGAGAGCGCGGCGGCCGAGCTGCTCGCGTACTTTCAGGGGCGGGCGACGGAGTTTCGGACGCCCGTCGACCTCGACGTCGAGGGCACGGCCTTTCAGCGTCGCGTCTGGAGACACCTTCTCGAGATTCCCTACGGCGAGCTCGTCAGCTACGGAGACGTTGCCGAGGCAGTCGGCTCGAGGAAAGCGGTACGCGCGGTCGGTCAAGCGGTCGGGGCGAATCCGGTTCCCGTGATCGTACCTTGCCATCGGGTCGTCGGGAGCGACGGGCGCCTCACGGGCTTCGGCTGCGGTCTGCCGGTCAAGATCCAGCTGCTCGAGCTCGAGGAGGTCGCGTTCGGTCCGGCGACGGGATCGGACGCGAGCCGCAAGATTCTCGACTGGAACTCGTAGTTCACGGGAACTCGGGGGCGGCCGTGTTTCCTCCCGTGAGCACGACGACCACGCGTAACCCGGCAAGCTCGGCGTGATGCTCGAGGAGCGCGGCGACGCCCGCGGCGCCGGAGGGCTCGACGAGCAGCTTGGCCCGTTCGAGGAGCAACGACTGCGCGCGGCGAATCCCGTCGTCGTCGACGAGAAAGATCTTCTCGACGTGCCGTCGTGCCGCTTCGAGGGTCAGCTCGCCGGGCGCGGAAGGGCGCAGCCCGTCAGCGATCGTCCTCGGAGTGTGCGAGAGCTTGACGATCTGGCGAGCTCGCATCGAGAGGTCCATCGCGTTCGCATCGCTCGGCTCGACCCCGAAGACGCGAATCGACGGCTTGCGTTCCGTCGCGGCGATCGCCACGCCCGACAAGATTCCGCCGCCGCCCACCGGAACGACGATGGCGTCGGCGTCGGGAAGGTCTTCGACGATCTCGAGGCCCGTCGTGCCTTGTCCCGAAATGATGTCGTGGTGATCGAACGGAGGCACGATGTGCGCGCCGCTCTCCGACGCGACGACGAGGGCACGCTCGTAGCGATCGATCGAGGTCAGCCCGTGCGGGATGATCTCGGCTCCGTATCCTTCGATCGCGATGCGTTTGACGTCGGGAATGTCCTCGGGAACGATGACGGTCGCTCGGCACCCGACGAGAGTCGCCGCGAGCGCGAGGGCTTGGCCGTGATTGCCCGACGAGTAGGTCAGCACACCGGCCTCACCGATCTTGCCGGCTTCCTTCGCCGCGAGACACGCGTTGAGCGCGCCGCGAAGCTTGAAGGATCCCGAGCGCTGGAGGTTCTCGCACTTGAGCCACGTGCTCGTCTCAGTGATCGCGCCGATCGTTCGGCTACTGAGGAGCGGTGTCCAATGAGTCTCCACCGCGATGCGCTCGTGGGCGCGATCGATGTCGGCGAGAGTCGGGAGCTCGATGGGGGAGTCGGTCATCGTCGGTCGTCCACGTTCGTCCAAGCGATCACTATGCCGTAGTTCGCAGGAGATCGACAATGATCTTCAGGTGATGGTCCGTGTGGATGCGCGCGAAGCGCAACCAGTCGAAGGCCGAGAGATCGCCGAAGAGGTGGTGTGGGCTGAACCCGGGAGTGCTATCGAGATTTGGGATCCATTCGGCGCACGCGTCGATTCGTGCCCGAGAGGAGTCGAGCGCTTCGCGGGCAGAGTCGAGGTCGGTTCGAGCCTCGGGGCGCACGAACTCGGGAGCCTTCCCGCGTCTGCGCGGAATCCAGCCGAGGGTCATCGCGAGTCGGCCGACCCAGGTTCGCCGAGGTCGCTTCTCCGGGTCGCGGGAGGCGTCCGAATCCTGCGTGTCGCGAAGATCGTCGATCGCGCCGACGATCCAGTCGTTGACGAGGCAGAGGTGGACGACGTGCTCGACCGGCGACCAGCTCGACTGGTCCGTTCGCGGCGTCTCGAGCTCTGTCGTGGCTCGAGTACCGAGAATCTCCCGGATGGCGTCCAGGCTGGCGCGGAGCTTCGCGTATTCCTTCTCGATTCGTCGGGGCTGCAAGTCTCGAATCGCTGCTCGGGATAAGCGAGGGACGGGATCTCGGTCGGGGCGGTATTTCGAGGGTCAAGCGGCAACTGGCATCCGGCCGACCGAGTACCTATAGTAGCATTCTTTCCCGCAGCTCAGCTCAGAGACAATCCTGTGGACCACCGTGATTTGATCGCTCCGAAGGGCGTGGAAGAGTTCGAAGCGAGCGCCCTGGAGCGTCTCGAGGCCTGCCGTCAGAGTCTCGAGGCCATCCTCGAGGTCGCCGATTCGCGAACCCCCGATAACACGCTGCGTCCCCTCAATCGATTGTTCATGGCGATGAGTGAGCTCCACCGCGGCATCAGCCTGATGCGCAACGTCCATCCGGACGAGGAGATCCGCGGAGCCGCCGAGCGTTGCGAGCAAGAGGTCGCGAAGTTCCGTACCGAGCTCGGCCTCCACCGCCCGCTCTACGACGCGGTGAAAGCGTGCGAGTCCGAGTGCCGTGCGATGAGCGAAAAAGTGGGCGAGGAGTCCTTGCTCGACAAGACAGGCGAGCGCATGCTCGAGTTCCTGCTCCGCGATTTTCGACGCGACGGTGTCGACCAGGAAGAGTCGGTTCGCGAAGAGATTCGTTCGATCCACACCGGGCTCGTCGAGCTCAGCCAGGAATTCGGTCGCAACATTCTCTCCGACGTTCGTACGATCGAGCTCGGCGATGCCTCGGAGCTCGAAGGGCTGCCGGACGACTATGTCCAGCGTCATCAGCCCGACGAAGACGGGAAGATTCGCATCTCGACGGACTACCCGGATTACAACCCGTTCATGATGTACGCGAAGAGCGGCCGCCATCGCGAGCAGCTCTACCGTGCGTTTCGATCGCGGGCTCATCCGAAGAACCTGACCGTGCTGCGCTCGATCTTGCAGCGGCGTCATCGACTCTCGTCGATCCTCGGCTACACGCATTGGGCCGACTACGTCGCCGAAGACAAGATGATCCGCAGCGCGAAAGCGATCGACGAGTTCATTACGCGCGTCGCTGAAGCAGCCGACGAACGCTCCAAGCGCGAGTACGAGCTCCTTCTCGAGCGCAAGCGCCAGGACGAGCCCGGCGCGACCGAGGTTTGCGATTGGGAGAAGGGGTACTACGAAGAGCTCCTTCGCGTCGAGCGATTCGATATCGATTCCCGCGATTTGCGTCCCTACTTTCAATACCAGAGCGTCAAGGAGGGCATCTTCGGCATCGCGTCCGAGCTCTTCGGAGTCGAGTTCCGGCTTGCCCCCGCCGCCGAGACTTGCCCCGCGGCCGGCGAGGCTCGCCCCGTCCTCGAGGGCAGCGAAACGGTCGGTCGGGTCTACCTCGACATGCACCCACGCCCCGGGAAGTTCAAGCACGCGGCGATGTTCCCGCTCGTCGCGGGTGTACGCGGCGAAAGGCTTCCGGTCGCGTCTCTCGTCTGCAACTTCTCGAATCCGCGAGAGGCCAACGGTCTCGCGCTCCTCGAGCACGACGACGTCGTCACATTCTTCCACGAGTTCGGTCACCTTCTCCATAAACTCTTCGCGCGCGATCACGATTGGATCGAGTTTGCGGGCACGGGGACGGAGTGGGATTTCGTCGAGGTGCCCTCGCAGCTCTTCGAGGAGTGGGCTTGGGACGCCGACGTCCTGCGTCGGTTCACTGCTCATCACGAGACGGGCGAGCCGATCCCGGCAGACGTCGTCGATCGCTTGCGCGCCGCGCGCGACTTCGGCCAGGGCGTTCAAGTGCGCCAGCAGATGTACTACGCGTCCCTCAGCCTGCGTTGCCACGATACGAAGCCGGACGAGCTCGATCTCGACGCTCTGCAGCGTGATCTGCAGAACGAGTACAGCTGCTTCCGATTCGTCGAAGGGACGCACTTTTTCGCGAGCTTCGGTCACCTCGACGGGTACTCGGCGCTCTACTACACGTACATGTGGTCGCTCGTCATCGAGAAAGAGGCGATGTCGCAGTTCCACGAGAAGGGGCTGATGGATCGCGAAACGGCGAAGCGCTATCGCGACACGATCCTCGCTCCCGGTGGGACGAGAGACGCGAGCGACCTCGTGCGCGACTTCCTCGGTCGAGACTACGGCTTCGACGCGTTCCGTGAGTGGCTCGACGCCGGACTCGACTGCGTGTCTACTGAAGCGCCCCGCTCTTGATCTTCGCGCGGTACCGCCCCTGGACAGACTGCGGGCTGTACTGAAATGGAATGATCGAGAGGTAGAGGCGCCCCTCGGCTTTCGACTTCGTCTTGAGCTTCGAGCCGACCTTGAAGGACTTGCCGTTCTTGCCGATCTTCCCGATCAAGGCGAGAGTCTGAAAGTTGCCGAACGTGTTGTTGCGATAGCGATTCGTTCCGTCCGGGCCCGACGAGAGGCCCCAGTTACTCACGTTGCACGTTCCCGAGGCTCGGATGTCGATCGCTTGTTTTTTGCGAACGTCGATCTTCGTGTCGAGCCAGTTATTGGGCGGTTGGAAGCCGGGCGTCACGTCGACGTTCTTTTTGGCCGCGCCGGTCGCCTGGAAGCGGATCATGTTGAGGTCTGCGACATCGATGCGTAGGGAGCCGTATCGCGTCGCGATCGTGAATGCCTCCGTCAAGATCTCACCCTTCAGGACCATTCGCTTCGAACGAATCTCGTCCTCGGTGCCTTCGAGCCCCGGGGCGGCCTCGGGATTGGACTCGGCCTTGGCGATCTCCTCGAGCTCCTCGAGAAGCACCTCGGCTCGAACGCCGACTTCGGGATCGGACGAGCGCGTCGCTTCGCGAATGAGCTCGATCGCCGGTGTGCCGAGCTCTCGAAGCCCGGCCATCGCCCCCTCGCGAACCTCGAAGTCCTCGGCGGCGAGGTCCCGAACGAACTTCGTCGCGTTTTCGCGAACGGCCTTCGGAACTCGACGGGCAAACCGGATTCGGAGAATCTCGTCCGACGGAATCGCGAGGACGCCGAACTTCGTACGAATCCTGACGGTGGGGTGCCCGAGATCGCCGGTGACCTGGCTGTTATCTCGCAGGACGTAGATCGGCTTGCCCGGAGTGACCGGAGTCGGTGCGTCTTCGCGGGCTCCAGCCTTCTTCTTCGGCGGCTTGTTCTTGAGAATATCGACGATGCGCGAGACATCCTGGCCGGATGCTCGTGTCGAGAGTGTCGTCAGCGTGCCGAGAAGCGCCAGTGTGAGGGCGAGTCGAGCTCGGAATCGTCGTCTTGCGATCATGCTCGGATGATACGTGCTGTCCCGGGGGCGGACATCAGTTTTCCGCCGGTGCATCCTTCGCGAGGGAGGCGATGAAAGCGAGCACGTCAGCGAGTTGTTCGATAGTGACCGTCTTTTCGAGGTCGTCCGGCATCAGCGACAGTTTCGTGCTCGTCAGACTCAGGAGCTCCGATCGGAGAATGGTGTCGCTCGCTCCCTCTCCACGCAAGAGGCGAACACTCGTCGGCGTCTCCTCGGCGATGCGTCCCGTCAGCACACGTCCGTCGCGCGTGACGGCGGTGTACGCGAGGTGCTTCGGGTCGACCTCGCGGTTCGGATCGAGGATCTGGAGGACGAGACTCTCGGGCGAGTTGCGGCTGAGCGACTCGAGATCGGGCCCGACGGCGTGCCCCTTGCCACGAGCGCGATGGCAGGTCGCGCAGGTCTTTTCGACGACGATAGCTCCGCGTTTCGCGTCACCGCGAATCTCGAGCGCCTTGCGATAGCGAGCGACGACCTCGCTGCGCGGAGTCTCTTTCGGCGGCGCGAGCTCACGTCGAGCTCGATCTCGAATGTGCGTTTCTGGGTAGTCACGCAGTTGCTTGTGCCGGGCCGGCTCGAGATCGACCGGAGAGACGCGGCCCTCGCGAAGGGCGTCGAGGAGCACGACGAGCCGTTCGTCTCGGCGGAAGAGCGCTTCGGTGGCTTCGCGCCGGACGCGCGGGCTCATCCTCGGCCAGGCCTCGACGAGAGTCTCCGCGACGTCTTTCGACGAGATCGCCGAGAGCGACTGAACGACGGCGATCTGCAGCTCGACGCTCTCGTCGGGCTGGAGGGCTTCGCCGAGAGCCTCGAGCGCTTCGGAGACGGGTGCGAAGGCGACGAGGCGGGCGGCGAGTCTGCGAGACTCGAGGCCTTGCTTCGCATCGCCGAGTGTGCGCCGAGCGTCTCGAATCACGGCGTCGATCGATTTCTTCGAACCTTCGGAGGCACTCCCGGAGCTCGCGAGAAGCGCTTGGAGCGACGTGCCGCGTCGCCCGAGTCCTCGTCCGAGTCCCCGAAGGAGCGCCGCGCGAAGGCGTGCGTGCCGCGCGGACTTCGAATCGTTCGGTATCGACGCGATCGCCGAGAGAGCGCTCGAGACGGACTCCTGATTCGGTTTGGCACCTTGGATCTCGGCGAGACGTTCGAGGAAGCGTTCGGCGTTCGGGCTCTCGAGGAAGTCGGGTCTCTCGACGAGCGCAGCGAGCAGTTTCGAACCGTGATGGGCGCTCGAGGCGAGAGCGGCCAGGCGCGTCCACGAGTCGGCGTGGTCCTGCGTGACGATGCCGGCGAGTGCCACGGCTGCCTCGTCGCTTCGAAGCGACCCGAGCGTGAGCGCGAGCTGAAAGCGCACCTGAGCGGAGGGGTCGCTTTCGAGACGGACGATCGACCGACGAAGCTCTTCCGTCGGCATCGCGAGCTCTTCGAATAGCCGGGTAGCGTGTCGCCGAACCTCACTCGACTCATCCCACAGAGCCTGGTCGACGTCTTGGCTCGCGAGCGCGTCGATCGCTGACAGGACGTACAGCGCATGGATCTTCGCGAGTGGCGAGCTCGTGGCAGCGAGGCGTTCGCGGACCCGGACGGCGGTGTCCTGCTCGCGACGCTCGACGAGAAGTCTTGCGGCCGTGCGTCGTGTCCACACGTTTCGTGAGTCGAGAGCGACCGCGAGCGCTCGAGTGTTCAGCGAACCGAGCTTCTGGATCTTTCGCCGCGGAGCGCCGTCCCGGACGAGGCGGTAGATCCGGCCGCGGTCGTTTCCTCCGGTCAGTGCGAGGTGGCGCTTGATGCGTTCGGGAATCGAGTACGGGTGCTCGATCGTCTCACGGTACATGTCGAGTATGTAGATCGAGCCGTCGGGCGCGTTCACGAGCTGCGTCGGCCGGAACCAGTTGTCGCTCGACGTGAGGAATTCGTCTCGCTCGGTCCGGTCGGGACGCTCGGCGCGGAACGATTGGCCGACTCGCGTCAGCCGTTTGCGGTGGACGAGGTTGCCGCCGACGTCGCCGACGAGGAGATCGCCGCGAAGCTCGTCGCCGTACGCGTCTCCACCGTGAACGAGGAGCCCGGTTGCCGAGGTGAAAAAGCCGATGGGGACCAGCTCGGTGGAGGCGAAGCGCTTCTTCGCGTTCTTCGAGCCCGCCCGCCAGCGGGTGCGCACGATGCGCCAGGGTTCCGCCGAACTCGTACGGAAGACGGGGGCCGCACCGCCGTCGACGGGAATCGAGCGACTGACCGACGTCGCCGCCAGCCACGGATTTCGCGAGAGGTAGTGCTCGCCGATGACGACGTGACGTGCGTGATCGGAGTTGCTGCACGCGAACCGATGGCCGAAGTCGTCGAAGCACATTCCGAACTGCCCTCCGGCGCTCGAGACACTCTCGAGCGCTTCGCCGGGGCGAAAGCGAAAATCGCCGGATCGTGACGAGTATTTCGGATCGCCCTCGATGCGGAGGCTCCGCACGTCACCGCCGTTGCGTCCTGCGCTGCCGTAGATTCGCGTGTCGAGGCCGAGGCGCAGACCGTTGACGAGCGCCTGCACGTTGCGTCGTCCGAAACCGCTGTAGTGGACTTCGCGTACGTCGGCGACGCCGTCTCCGTCGTTGTCACGTGCGAAGATGATGTCGGGTGCCGCGGAGACGAACACGCCGCCATCGGCGTAGACGATTCCCGTCGGCCAGTGGACCCCATCGAGGAAGACGGTGCTCTTGTCGACGCGTCCGTCGTTGTCGGTGTCTTCGAGAAGACGCACACGGCCCGTGGGCTGTGTCTCGGCGAGCTCGCTCGTCGTCAGGTTGTTCTTGTCGCTCGTGAACGGGTAGTCGCGCATCTCGACGACGTAGAGTCGGCCATTCTCGTCGAACGAGATGGCGACCGGGTCGATCACGTCCGGCTCGTGCGCGACGAGCTCCAGTCGATAGCCGTCGCGAAGGCGAAAAGTCTCGAGCGCCTCTTGCGGACTCTTTCCCGCGATGCGCGGTAGCTGCTTCTCGAGCTCGGCATCGCTTTCGTCTTGCGCGGTGCCGTGAATGGGCAAGATCAACGAAACGGCGATCAACGAAACGGCGATCAACGAGCTGCAAAGGAATCTGTTCATGGTGAGATCATTTTAGGAGAATGCGTCTTTCGGAGGGAGCTTTTGAATCCGTCTCAGCAGATTTGTGTCATCGGGGCAGGGGTCGTCGGGCTTTCGATCGCGCGTGAGCTCGCGGGGCGTGGGCAAATCGTGGCGATCGTCGACCGAGGCCGTGCTGGATCGGGCGCCTCGGGAGCCGCGGTCGGCGTTCTTCAAGCACCGAACTGGAAACGTAACGCGTTCGCACAGCTCCTGCGGGAAGGGGCGCTTCGCTACGAGGAGATCGCCGCGGAATTGCTCGCGGAAACGGGCATCGACATCCTCTATCGCCGCTGCGGGTGCATCTTCATTCACAACGAGAGGCCGAGTCATCCCGAGCGCGAGGTCGATCGATGGCGGGACGCCGGCGTGCACTCCGAGTGGCACGAGCTCGACGGGATTCGATCGATCATTCCCGGCTTTGGTGGTGCCGCGCGTTTCGGGCTGGCCGTCGACGACGAGGCGATTCTGCGGCCGGCGCTTCTTCTCGACGCGCTACGTGCTTCGTGCCTGGCTCGTGGTGTTTCGATCGTCGAGGATGCCGGCGATACAAGACTCGTTTCCGATCCGAGCCGGTGCGTGCGACTCGAGTCTCCGAGCTCGACCGGGATCTCCGAAGATTCACTCTTCGTCGTCACCGCGGGGTCGTGGTCGCCGACGGTCACGGAGGCGCTTCCCGAGTTCACGCTTCCGATCGACCCCGTGCGCGGCCAAGCCATCGCTGTTCGCGGTCCGTCGCCGAGTCGCGTCGTTCGAATCCGCCTCGGTGGCGTCGGCGAGGCGTACTACATCGTTCCGCAGGAGAAGGACCGCTTCTGGGTCGGCAGCACCCTCGAGGAGGACGGCAGCTTCTCGACCGAGACGACGGAGGAGGGGCTCGACGAGCTTCTCGTCGCAGCGCGCGAGGTTTATCCGCAGCTCGAGCGAGGTGACGTGCTTCGTCATTGGTGTGGTCTGCGTCCGAAGGCGATGCGTCGTGGCGGTCTGTTCCTCGGCCGCTGGCCGAATCTCGACAACGTCTGGATCGCCTCGGGCAACTACCGAACGGGCGTCTCGCAAGCTCCCGGCGTCGCGCGGATTCTCGCGGACGCGTTGATCGCGAACGACGATTCGGAGATTCCGGCCGACTTCTCGTTGTCACGCGAGGAGTGATCGACTCCCGGCTACGACTCGTCGATCAGATCGAACAGATCGAGCTGCCTTCCCGCGGGATTGCGAAAGTGCTCGGCCGTCTGCTCGTGCCAGCGTTCGTCGAGCCCGCACTTCGCTCGCGCGACTTGGAAGAGTCCACGGATCTGTTCGGCGAAGATTCCCTCGCCGCGCATGCGCTTGCCGAACCGCGGGTCGTTGAGGCCCCCGCCGCGTATCGCGTTCAGTCGGTGGAGGACCTTGTCCTTGCGATCCGGGTAGTGATCCACGAGCCACTCCTCGAAGAGCTCCGAGACGCCGTGAGGCAGTCGAAGGACGATGTAGCCCGCGGACGACGCGCCCGCTTCTTTGGCGGCCTCGAGAATCGTCGGGATCTCGTGATCGTTGAGTCCCGGAATGACCGGGGCGACGAGGACGCTCGTCGGAATTCCGGCTTCGGCCAGCGTGCGGACGGCTTCGAGCCGTCGATCGGGATTCGACGTGCGCGGCTCGAGCTTTCGCCAGAGCGGCTTCTCGAGGGTCGTGATCGAGATCGCGACGCTCGCCGCGTCGAAATTCGCGAGCTCCGCGAGGACGTCGACGTCGCGCGTGACGAGGTCGTTCTTCGTGATGATCCCGACCGGGTTTCTGAAGCCGGCGAAGACCTCGAGGCAGCGACGCGTCAGCTCGAGCTCGCGCTCGATCGGCTGGTAGCAGTCGGTGTTGCCGCTGACGACGACGACCTGCGGGTCCCACTTCGTCGAGGCGAGCTCGCGTCGGAGGAGCTTCGGCGCTTCCTCTTTGACGATGATGCGGGTCTCGAAGTCGAGACCGGCGGAAAAGCCGAGGTATTCGTGCGTCGGTCTCGCGTAGCAGTACACGCAGCCGTGCTCGCAGCCCCGGTAGGGATTGAGGCTCGCGCGGAACGGTACGTCCGGGCTGTCGTTGAAAGAGATGATCGACTTCGACGAGTCCTTGAGAAAGAGCGTCTTCGGACGCGTCGTGCTCTCGGCGAACTCCTCGTCGGGCTCGTAGGCGAGCTGCTCGAAGCGATTCGCGGGATTGTGCGTCGTCCCGCGACCGCGAATCGTCTTGCCGCTCGCCTTCTTCATAGCCGCATCAAAGGTCTTTCATCAGTTCGTCGAACTGCTTTTCGTACTCTTCGGCGGTGATGTCGCCGTTGTCGCGAAGGTTCTTCAGGCGACGGATCTTTTCGCGGATCGCCTCGAGCTTCGGGTCCTTTGGCGGAGTCGTCTCGACCTTCGGCGGAGTGGTTTCCGTCTTCGGGGGAGTCGTCTCGACCTTCGGCGGGATCGTATCGGGCTTCGGCGGAGTCGTCTCGACTTTCGGGGGATTCGACGCGACGGTATTTCCTGTTCCAGCCGGCGGCGTCGCCTCCGTGCGAACCGCGGCGATCTCGGGGAGAGTCGAGAGCCTGGCGCGATCGACGGTCAACCAACGCGGGTAGTCCTGCGAGGACGCTTTGTCGATGTAGCGCCGGCTGCCTTCGAACGGAATGAGGACGTCACCGCCGGTGATCTCGGTCGGATTCTCGGCGAAGAGCACCTCTTCGGGGCGTCCGCCGTCACCGTCGTTGATGCCTTCGTGAACCGAGTCGAACGCGATGTCGATCTGGTCCGGGCCCGAGCAGAAGATTACGCCCGTCGTTCCGGTCGATCCGTAGAACATGTTCGCGAGGCTCTGATCCGGGACGAGAAAGCGCAGGCGTTCGTTCGGCTTCAGCGTCGAGAGGGCCTTCGCCACCGGTGCGGCGAGCGTCTCGGCTTGCTGCTGGGTGAAGATCGTCATCTCGCGCGAATTCGCGAGCCAACTCGTCTTCAGAATCACGAGGTGCGAGAAGAGGGACTCGACGTCCCGAGCTTCGATCGTCAGCGGGTGAGCGTGACCGAGCGCGACGCGATCGGTGTCCGAATCGGGCGTGAGCTGATACTCGCGATAGAGGAAGGCACGACCTTCGGTCTCGAGGATCTCCTGGCGCCAGCGGTTGGGCGAACATCCGACGACCGTTGAAAGGGCGGCGAGGGCGCAGACGAGGAGCGTGCAGCGTGACGTGGACATGGAAGCGATCCTGTCGTCCTGGGAAGGTCGTTTGCGGGAGAAAGTCAAGTATCGAGAAGCCGACAGGATACGACGCAGCACCTCGCGGTACAAGGTCGTGGGGGCGAACGCTTGTTCGTTCTGATTCGTCGAGCGTTGATATGGGCCGCGCCCAGGGGTACAAAAGATGGTTTCGACGGCTCTCGAGGCTGTCGATGGTCTACGCTCGCGCGGCGCACAGGTTCCATGAGTCCCAAGCCCAACCTATCTCGACGCAAGTTCCTCGTCCAATCCGCAGGAGTCGCCGGCGCTTCGCTCGGCGGTGTCCCGCTCGACGTCGCGGCGGGTCTTGCGGGGGAGGGGACTCTCGCGACTTCGCGGAAGCTCCATCTCGGATTCGTCGGGCTCGGGGATCGTGGGCGCCAGCTCCTCGGCGCAGCGCTCGCGACCGGTTCGGTCCAGGTTGTGGGACTTTGTGACGTCGACCCGAAGAACCTCAAACGGTCGCTCGATATCGTCGATAGCCACGCCGCGAACGAGTCGGCGAGCGGTCCCGCGACGCGCGGCTTCACCGACGTGCAAGCGCTCGTCGCTGCGAACGACATCGACGCCGTCGTCATCGCGACCCCGGTCTTCCTCCACCGCGAGCATACGATCGCGGCGCTCGAGGCCGGCAAGCACGTCTATTGCGAGAAGCCGATGGCTCTCGATCGCGAGCAGTGTGCCGAGGTACACGCCGCTTGCGTCGAGGCGGAGGCTCGCGGGCAGGTTTACCAAAGCGGTCTTCAGCGTCGATACAACCCTCGTTATCGCGAGAGCGTCAAGTTCCTCCACGAGGGGACCGCAGGCGAGGTTCTCTTCCTTCGCGCGCAGTGGCACGCCGTCGGTTCGGCTCGCAAGAGCAAGCCGTGGATCTACCGTCGCGAGAAATCGGGCGATATCGTCCTCGAGCAAGCGAGCCATCAGTTCGACGTCTTCAACTGGATTTTCGGCGCTCCCCCCGTCGCCGCCATCGGAATGGGTGGCAGCAATCACGATTCGGCGAGCTCACCTGTCAGCGATGTCTTCGATCACTACGGCGCCGTTCTCGAGTACCCCGGCGGTGCGAAGGTTCACCTGAGCCACCTGACCTACGCGATCCCCGATCGACGGTTCTCCGGCATCTACGAGCTCGCGTTCTGCGAGAAGACCGGCGTCGACATCGCCAACGCGCTCACGTGGGACAGCTCCGGACGAACCAAGGAGCTGTGCACCGAGCGCGGCAACGAGACGAAGCAAGCGATGCGGGCTTTCGTCGACGGCGTTCTCCACGGCGTTCTCCACGGAGGTCGCCCCTTCGCCGATTGCGAAGCGGCTTACCGCTCGACTCTGACCGCGCTGCTCTGTCGCGAAGCGATCGACTCGGGTCGCCGCGTGACGTGGGACGAGTTCGTTGACGTGGACACCGTCTAATTCGTCAGTCGTAGTTTGCCGAACGCTCTGGGCGTGCCTCGTCCTTCTGACGGCGTCGTTTTGCGGCGGTGTCCGCGCGGAGCAGGCGACGTACACGATTCTTGTCGAGCCTTCGACGGAAACGACAGTTGACGGGCGTCCCGGCGAGCCGTACGACGACGGCACCGGCGGGGAGCCGATCTTCACTGATGTGACGAGCGGCCACACATGGAAGGTCTTTCTTATTCGCGGGTCCGGGGCCGGAGTGAGCTCGCAACGCCGGCTGTTCCGAGCCGAGTTCGCCCTCGAGGGCATCGGCCCCGTGAGGATTGTCGACTCTGAGGGCGATCTGGAAAGCTGGCCGATGCTGTTCGGCTGTGCTTCCGAGACTACTGTCGGAGACCGCGCCGACTTTCTGTGTCTCACTCACTTACTTTTTTGAGTTCGACGGCGTCCCCGATGGAAAATATCTGATCGGTGATATCCGAGTAGCGGCGAGCTTTCCGGAGACGCTGGGGGCGAGTCACGAAGGTGGAGTCGAGTACGGTCCCTTCCTTGGCGAGAACGGCTCGATTTTCGTTTCAGACTGCGAATCCTCGGGGTCGAACTGCGTGACGGTTACGCCTGCAATAGGAGAGCCGCCACTACCAATTCAGGGCGCCGACTTAGTATTTAGAGCAACCCAC
>CAYZGY010000072.1:10588-16185 GCA_964478085.1 uncultured Planctomycetia bacterium | reverse complement strand
CCGTGGAGAAGCCGTTTCAGCACACATCACGGACGACAGGTTCGCGACTGACGGGCGAAGAGAGCACCTCTTCGAAAGCGGAGAAGCTCCATCGTCGCGGTCCCCTGTCACCACACCGGGGACTTCAGTCTCTGAGCTCCGCCTCCCCGTAGTTCGTCTGGAACTCGGTGCACCAGATCGCGACGGTGTTGAAGTCCTCGTCGTCGATGTCGTCAGGGATCTCGAACTCGAGCGTGACGTTGGTGTACGGGAACTGGCGAGCCATGTGCTCGCTGATGCGGTGACCCCGGAGAATCGCGTGGAAGTCGCTCGCGTCCTTCTCGTAGAGCCAGACGAGAACCAGCGGCGGACCGAGACCGTCGTAGAAGAAGTTGCGCAGCACGATGCGACCATCACTCCAATGCTCGGCCGTACCGCGAACGCCGTGCATGATCGTCTGAAACGAGCCGCCGCGCACGATCGCCGGGGGAACGTTGTTGACCTGGTCACACGGACGCCGGCTCGGATCGGACGCGACATCGAGATACGCGACGATGTCCTCGACGTTCTCATCCGAAAGACGCTGCGCCGACCAGAACGGCATCGTGTTGCCGAGAAGCCCTTCGTAGAGCGTGTCGGGCACCTCGTTCGTCGTCGGACCGGATCGACGGATGTACTCGCGGATGGTATAGGACGAGAGCTGCCGCGTCCAAAGTGACGGTGCGCGGCTCGATCCGCCGACTCCGTACTCGCCGTGACAGCTGCTACACGCGCGCGCGAAGAGCTCACAGCCGACCTCGGGATCGCCCTCACTCGGCCCCGTCGTGGCCGGCGGCGTGATGTCGACCTCGAGCGGCGCGGCGTTCCCTCCTCCACGATGGAGAGACGACAGAAACGCTTCGATCTCGGCGAACTCCTGGTCCTCCGACTGCCACGGCGGCGCAGCCATCCAATCAGCGCGACATCGATTCACCGCGCCGAGGAGATCCGGCACGGCACCACCGAAGTACGCCGGGCGAGCGACCGCGTCTCCGACTCCGTGCGCGACGTGAATCTGACCACTCGAGGGAACGACCGAAGCAGGAGTCGTCGAGTGACAGTGCGAGCACGCGAACTCGTTCCCGAGAGGAGAAGGCGTCTCGAACACGTCTTGACCGCAACGCGCGACGAGACCTTCCTCGCATTCGAGAATCTCGTCTTCGTCGAGCGGCGCAAACGTGCCGGCGCCGCGAAAGAACACGCCGAGCATGAAGATCGCGTCGCCGATGTCCGTTCCGCCGTCCGAGTTGGCATCAGCGACGGGTGTGCAGATCGGACCCGGCCCCCCGCGGAAGAGGAAGCCGAGGAGGAACACCGCGTCGGAGATATCCGACTCTCCGCTCGCGTTGACGTCGGCACGCACGAACTCGTCGAGCTCTCGCGCCTGCGCCGTCGGACGACCAACGAACGGGCCGCCGATGAACGGCGCGCACGTCACGATACTCATCGCGACAAGCGTGATCTTGAGAATAGCCGAATGGCGCAGCCCTTCGCGCATCGGCGAGCACTCCTCGTTCATCGGGATCGGTTGGGGGCGAGTCGAGTTTCGGCGTCAAGCTCGCCGAGGATACTCGAAGGAAATCGAATCGAGGACGAGACCCAAACCGTCAAATCCTCGCTCATTTGAGGCTACCACAGCTGACAGCCCTATCAAGAACCTCAAATCACGGTTTCGAGCCGACATCGGGAACGATATCTGCGGTGAGACCTCTGCGTCAGCCACGGTGGCGAAGCGCACGGACGTGATGGCCCCGAAGTCCGAGAACTGTCCTCTTTCTGGACGAATTGCCGCCGCGCCTTTTTTCCTGGGAGCCCGAACATCCGCCGCTATCATGACCCTCTCCCCGAAACCGCTCCTTCTCCTCGACCGCGTGCTCGACCGACGGTCTACGTGATGCGTTCGACGCGATGTCTCTCTGCGATGACGGCTCTCACGATCGCGGCTCTCCTCTTCGGGAGCCCGCGAGTCACGGCCCAACCCGACTCGACTCGTCCGAAGATCGACACGGAGTCGCGCGCGAAGATTCGGACGCTTCAGGAGACGATCTCGGCAAGCAGGGCACGTGGCGACTACGCGGGCTCTCTCAGCGGGGCGCGCGATCTGGCAGAGCTCACCGAAACGCGAGCCGGACGAGATCACTGGATGACGCGTAGCGCCCGCCGGATGGTCACGGGGCTCGAGAAGCTATCGCGACTCTCGGACGAGGACAAGAAGCTCGCGCAGCGAGCCGACCAGGAGATGTTCCGCGCGCTCGAGCTCCAACGCCAAGGACACTGGCGCGCGGTCGAGGCGCTGTCGCGCAGCGCGTTCGCGATCCGTCAGAAGATCGTCGGCGTCGATCACCCCGACACGGAGGTCAGCCTCGAGCGCCTCGGAGAAGCGGCCCTGGCCGACTTTCGACCCGAAAACAGTGCGGCGATATTTCGCGAGCTCCGACGTCTTCGTCGTCGCACTCTCGGGGAAGACCACCCGCAGACACTCGCGGCGACCAGCGGACTCGCCGTATCGCTCGATTACCTCTTGCGCCAGGCCGAGGCCGAGGAGCTCCACGACACGGCTCTGCGCTTCGCGCTTCGTTTTCTCGACCCGACGCACGTGCTCCTGCCGACACTCCGCTCCCGCTTCGCGTCCTGTCTCCCGTCTCAAGGCCAGACGACCCGGGAAGAGGTGCTTCGTCGAGCGGCGCTGAAGCACGCCGAAACGACGACCTCCGAGACGAGTCCTCTCACTGCGAGCGCCTGCGGGGAGCTCGCCGAGTGCCTCGAGCGCCAAGGACGTCACGACGAGGCCGAACCGCTCTTCCTTCGCTACCGGCAGATCTTGGAGGCGAGCCTCGACCCGGAGGACCCACTCGGCGCGTCGCGCCATCCCGCGGTGCTGCGAGCGTCGGCACGCCACTCCGTGAGCCTCGCCCACAATCATGAGTACGACGACGCGCTCGATCTCATGCAGCGAGCGCTCGACCGCTCCGACGCGATCGACCCGCCCGATCAGACGCTCATCGCCGCTCTTCTCCGCCTCCACGGTGCGCTCTACGAGGCGCTCGACGATCCCGGAACGGCCGAGGTCTACTACAACGACGAGATCGAGCTACGTCGCAAAACTGTCGGCGCAGACCACCGCGAAACGAGCACGGCACTCGCCAATCGCGCACGTTGCTTCTCGAGCCTCGGAAGACACCATGAAGCCGCTGCACTCCTCGCTGACGCGTTCCGCTCGGTCAGCGCGACCGCGAAGCTCATCGCTCACGAAGACAGCTTCCTCCTGCGACTCGTCGATCATCTCCAGACGCAAGAGATGCACGTGCAGGCCGTCGAGCTCTTACGTCTGGCTCGGTCGAGTTACGAAGCCGAGTACGGTATCGAACATCCTCTGACGAACCGCACCGTCCGTGCGCTCGCGATCGCGCTCACTCTCGCGGGATCGCACCGCGAGGCGCAGGCGCCGGCAAAATCAGCGTACGAGCAATCGCTTCGAATCTACGGACCGCAAGGCTACGAGGCCCTTCCCTACCTCGACACGTGGGCTCGCAACTGTCGAGCGCGAGGCGATCTCCCGACCGTCGCTGAGCTCCGCGAAAAGGCCACAAAGATCGCCGAAGCTCGATTCGGTGCTGAGCATCGCAATACGAAACGCGCGCGGGTCGATCTCGCCGCCGCCCGCATCGAAGAAGGCAAGACGAGCGAAGCGAAGAAGATCCTGATGGCGCTCGCCGAGACCCTCGACGCCGAGAAGACTGCCGAGGCTCGCCTCCTCTCCCGTATTCACGAAGAGCTCTCGTGGCTCGCCGCTGACAACGCGACGAAGCGAACGCACCTCGAACAGTCGATCGCCCTCGCGGCCGATCCGCTGGAACCACGACGCACGTCGACCCCGCTCCATCCTCGCCTCCTCCTCGCGGCGCACGAGGCAAAGGCGGGCAACGCGAAAGCCGCTTGGACGCATCTCGAAACCCTTCTCGAAAAGAGCACGCCCATCGTTTCCCCCGGGACTGTTCCTCTCGAGAAGATTGCCGCCGTGGTGCCGAAGGGCTCCGCTCTCGTCTCGTGGCTCGACGTGCCCGCTCGCCCGGGTGTCGTCGATTCGACCGCCGAACGCTGGGCTCTGATTCTTCCGCACGGCGCCGCGCCGAGATGTGAACGTCTCGACGCGACCGCGAAGCTCGACGAGTCGCTGCGAAAACTCGAGTCGCTCGAGGCCGTGGCCCACTGGATCGTGATTCCGACGGATCCGGCCCAAGAGCCTGCGCTTCGACGGCTGGCCGAGAAGGTCGACCTGACTCGCGTCGACTGCGGCGGGACGCTTTTCGCTCAAGTGCCGAACATCTCCTTCGATGGCAAGACAGCCGAAAAGACGATCTTCGTCGTAGCCGTGAATCGTCCAGCAGAGGCCGGCAAGACCCCGACGACGCAGTCCCTGGCGAACGACGCCCCCGAGACCGGAGCACTCGTCGACATCGTCGACGAGAAGAGCAACGCCGAGCGCGCGGGAATCCGCCCGGACGACGTCCTCCTCGCGTACGACGGCAAGGTCATCCGAACTTCTGACGACCTCGGCGGCCTGATCCGCGAGGTGAGCTCGCGCCCGAATCCGCCGGCGTCGGTTCGCCTACGTGTCTGGCGTGCCGGGAAGACGCTCGAGCTGCAGGCGTCGTTCGGACGGTTGGGAGTGAGAACGTTTCGTGAGAAGCCTCGGGTCGTGTTCGGGCGTCGAGCGCGTACCGACCGCATCCTCGAGCTCTACTCGGGTGACGGTCCGTCACTCGCTCGGTCGATTCCGAAGGGGTCGAAGCCGATGTCTTTCGGAGACTTCAAAAACCAGCGCACGTCCTACTACAAGAACGCGACGATCCTCGTCGACAATCCGACGGACCGACCGCTGTCTCTCTGGGCGAGTCAGCTCCTCGTTCACGGCCCGCGACGGATCGTGACCCTCGGGCACACGGACGACGCGGTCGATCGCGCGGCGCTCTGGTCGAAGTGGCTCCGCACAGCGAGAGCCGATCCGGCAGCTCCCGACGATCCGGCAGTTCGGTCGCGGTTCGTGCGATTCGGCGCGTTTCGCTAGAAACCAGTCACGCTGCTCCGCCCCCTGAAGGCCGTTTTCGCTATCTATCCGGGTCTCCCTGTTCGCTCCCGAACTGCTTGAATTGGTCAGAGACCTCGACGAAACTGGGTGCTAAGCTAGATCTGGGAAATAGGTCATCGAGCTGCTGTCCGATGACGGCCAATCGTCCCATCTCTGTTGGGTCTGGATAGATAAACGTTCAAGATACCGAGGAGGAATCCTGATGCGTCGCGCACTACGTACGACGTTGTGTCTTCTTGTCGCCATGAAGTTGACTGGACAACTTCACGCGCAAGACGAACCATCGTTCGAGTTGAGTTTCGAAACTCCGGCTGAAGTCCACGGTGACCCCGGGGAGACCGTCGAGATCGAGGGGACCGCGATTCTCACGAGTTTCGGGCTCGGTGAGGAGGACGACGGCATCCAGGGCTGGTCGCTCAGCATGTCGTCCATCGGTTGGGACATCATCGACGGTACGCTCGACGGCACCGCCGGTGCCGCAACCACCGAC
>CAYZGY010000072.1:0-10578 GCA_964478085.1 uncultured Planctomycetia bacterium | reverse complement strand
GGGCCAGGGGTGGCGACATCAGCCCGGTTCCGCCCCCGGCCCCCGCTGGGGCCGCAACCACGGACGACCCACCGGGTCTTCGCAGTGGCGGCTTCGACGTACAGCAGCTCACGACGCTCTCGGGTTCCGGCACGGAGTGTGAAGGTCGAAACGGGGCGGTCGTGGCCGTCGTGCTCTCGTTCAGCGCGCCGACGACTCTCCCGACGACCGAGCCCAGCGCCGTCGCGAAGCTGACGCTCTCTGGCGAAGTTCCCCCTGAAGAAGACGGTTGCGAGGAGTGCTCGGTCGAATTCGCCGACGGTTGCCAGGGACAAGGCCAGCCGGTCGACAACAAGGCGACGCTCGACGGCGCGACGCAGCGTCCCGCTCCCGGGAGCGCGACGACTCGCGTGTGCCCTATCATCGGCTGCTATCGGCGTGGTAAGATCAACATCAGCATCACGGACGAGGCCATCGACGACGACCAGCACACGAACGACTCGACCGACGTCCCCGAGGAAGCCGCCGAGATCTCGTCGGAAGGCCGCACGGGCGAGAAGGGATCGATCACGGTCTACGCGAACCTCATCGCGATCGGCCTCACCGACTTCGCCGACGAGCCCACGGGAATCCAGGGCTGGGCGATCGCGGGCAGCGTCTCGGGCGACGCGGCTCCAGTCAGCACCTCGATCGAAGGCACGGCTTCCGCGGCCACGCCCGAAGGACTCTTCAACGGAGGTTTCTCCGTTCACGAGGTGGTAGACCCCGACGAGCTGCACGCGGACGGCGACCCGCAGGGCAAAGGGTTTGTCTCCGCGGCCGTCCTCTCGTTCACGAGCCCCGCTCAGCTCGCTCCCTCGGGATCGGGTACGGGAACGATCCTCTGCGTCGAGATCGAGACGATCGACGACCTGCCGGACGGCGAGGTCCACGCGACCGTCACGTGGCGTGATGGCATGCGCGGTAGCGGCCAGCCCGTTCGCAACGTCGCGACCGTCGACGGCAACACCAAGAATCTCTGCTCGTGCCAGACGGCGAACCTGACGTTCATCGGTATCGACGAGGTGCCCCACCTTCGCTGTGATCCGAACAGCGACGGCGAGACGAACCTCGCGGACGCGGTCTGGATCGTCAGCCAGCTATTCCGTGGCGGCCAGATCGCCGAGTGCCCGGATTCGGCGGACTGCAACGACGACTCGAGCGTCGACCTCTCGGACGCGCTCTTCGCGACGACGTACCGATTCCTCGGTGGCGAGGAGCCTCCGGCTCCCTTCAGCGAGACGCCGCACGACGACGGCGCTTGCGCCCTCGATCCGACGCCGGACGATCTCGAGTGCACGAGCCACGCGTTCTGCAACGAGTAGTCCAGCCCGCCGTAGCGCGTGACCTATTCTCGCGCGCCGTAGCGCACGTTGTCTTCTAACACGCCTACAGGCGTGACCCACAGCAAGGACGATTCAGGGCTCGGTCCCCTCTCGCGAGAGGGGACCGGGCCCTTTTGTTGTGCCTGGGCCATCGCTGCGCCCGAGCGCGCATCGTAGAATAGGGGCTTGGGTTTTCGAAGAACGGGACCGGTCGGAGCCGACACCGTCCGGGTTTCCGCGATAGCGGAATCGATTCATGCGCGTCTGCGATCTACTCCTCGAATCGTTCGGGACTAGAACAGCGCCCGGTCGCCTGTCGACCGTGGCGTTCGCGGCTGTATGCTTTCTCCTCTCGACGGTGCTGCTCTCGACCGGGAGAGCGTTCAGCGAAGCTCCACGCGTCGTCATCAACGAGGTGCACTACCATCCCGCGGACGACGCCCGCGAAGGCGAATTCGTCGAGCTGCTCAATCACGGCGAGAACGAGGTCGACGTCGGCGGCTGGGGTCTCGGCGGCGGCGTGCAGATCGTCATTCCTCAGGGCACCAAGATCGCCGCAGGCGGGTTTCTTCTTCTCGCGAAGAACCGCGTCTCTCTGATCGCACGTTACGGACTCGACTCGTCCATCGTCGTCGGCGACTACACGGGATCACTCAGCAACGGCGGTGAGCGATTGAGCCTCGTGACAGCTGCGGGATATCTGATCTCGTTCGTCGACTACGACGACAGCGACCCGTGGCCCCAGACGCCCGATGGTCTCGGCCCATCGCTCGAGCGCATCTCCCCCCTCGCCGAAGACGCCGACCCTCGAAGCTGGGCTGCGTCGGTCTTCGTCGGCGGAACACCGGGCGCGACGAACTCGGCGAGCGTAGAGCCCGGGGAAGGTGTTCCTCCCGCAGAGCGAGACCTCGTGATCAACGAGCTGCTCGCGATGGACGAACCCGAGACGAGCGGCGACGGTTGGGTCGAGCTCTTCAACCCGACGGACGAGGAGGTCGACGCGAGCGCACGTCGCTTGAGTGGCTTTCCGCGAACGACGGCCGAATTCACCATCCCTGAAAACACACGCGTGCCCGCACGCGGATTCGTCGTCTTCACCGAGGCGGAGCTCGGCTTCGAGCTCGACCCGCTTCCCGTACTCACACTCACGACGGGCGCACGGCGATTCGTCGACGCATTCAATCCGCGCAACGCCGAGGCAGGCCACTCGAACGGGCGATTTCCCGACGGCAGCTCGAGTCGCATCGTCTTCACCGACCCGACTCGATCCGCGACGAACGAGCACGAGCCGGACGATCGCATCGTCATCAGCGAGATTCAGTACCACCCGTCGGACGCGAACCCGGGCACGGAATACGTCGAGCTCTACAACCGTTCGTTCGACATCATCGATCTCGAAGGCTGGGCGTTCACTCGCGGCATCTCGTTCGAGTTCCCGGAAGGGTACACGCTCTTTCCAGGACGCTACCTCGTCGTCGCCCGCGACCCGGCCGCGGTGATGGAGGCCTACGGTCTCGACCAGCGCTTCGTCGCCGGACCTTACCGCGGCTCTCTCCGCAACGACGCGGAAACCTTGCTCCTGCGCGACCCCTTCGGTAATCCGGCCGATCGCTGCCGCTACGCGGACGAAGGCTCTTGGCCCGAGGTCGCGGACGGCGAAGGGCCCTCGGTCGAGCTGAAGCACTCCTCGCTCGAGAACCGCTACGGCCCCGCGTGGGCCGCGAGCGACGGCACGGGAACGCCCGGCGCACGAAACTCGCGACATGAGAGCAATCCTCGTCCCGTCGTCGTGGGCGTCTCGCACCACCCGGTCGTGCCGACAGGCGCCGACTCCGTTCGCGTGCTCGCGAGCTTGACCGACAACGCGTTCATCGCTGATGCACGACTCTACTGGGAGATCGACGGATCGGGCGACGAGCCGCTGTCGCGGCTGATGCGCGACGACGGAATTCAAGACGACGGCGTCGCGGGAAACCGCATCTACGGCGCCGACCTGCCCCCCGCCGAGGAAGGTGCGATCGTCGCGTTCTGGATCATCGCTCGTGACTCGAGCACACAGGAAGCCGTTGCTCCGGTCGGCGCACCGGACCCGGCGTTTCTCTATCAAGTCGAGACGTTGACCCCTCAAACACCGCGCCCCCTCTACCGCGTGATCATGCGTCAAGCCTTGCTCGACGAGCTGCGCATGCGTGGCATCGGCAGCAACGAGCTGCTCGACACGACCTTCGTCGCGAACGGCAAGGCCTACTACAACCGCGGCATTCGCCTTCGCGGCAGCTCTGCGCGCCTCTGCGACCCGTTGAGCTACCGAGTGCAGTTCGATCACGACGTCGACCTTCACGGCATCAAGAGACTCAATCTCAACGGCTGTCGCGTCCACCGTCAGTGGATCGGTTACGACTTCCTGACTCGGACGGGCCTGCCGACGCCACTCGTGTGGCTGCGAAAGATGTCGTTCAATGGCGACGTCGGAGATGATCTCTACCTCCGTGTCGAGGCGATCGACGAGCAATTCCTCGAGCGAACGATGGCCCAGTCGCCCGGAGGCAATCTCTACCGAGGTGTCAGCCGAGCTTATCTCGATTATCGTGGCGACGACCCCGAGGAGTACCGCCTCCACTATCCGAAATACAGCAACGAGGAATCCGACGACTACAGCGACCTGATCTCGCTTTGCTTCGGCTTCGACGACGAGACGACCTCCGACGAAGACTTCCCAGCGTTTGTCGAAAGCTCCCTCGACGTCGAGCAGTGGGCTCTCTACTTCGCAGCGTTCGCTTGCCTCGGCTCGACCGAGAACAGCATTCTGCTCGACAGCGGTGACGACTACTTCTTGTATCACTGCCCCTCGGACGATCTCTGGACCATGTTGCCGTGGGACCTCGACTCGTGCTTCGACGAAGCCGAGCAGCCGCTGTTTCGCCCGACGGTCGATTCGGTCGAACGCTTCCTCGAGCATCCGCGCTACGCGGCGAGCTATTGGTGCCACCTGCGCTGGATGGTCGACAACTTCTTCGATCCCGAGACGATCTCCGCACGACTCGATCACCTGCTGCCGCTGATGTCGAGCGCTCGCGTCAATGCGCTCAAGAACTTCGTCGAAGATCGTCACGAGTTCATTACCGGGCGACTCGAACGCGAGCTCGCATTCGAGGTCGCGGGCGGTGCTCAGCTCTGCGAAGGCGAGCTCGAGGTCATCGGCGACACTTTGTCGCTCGAGGGCCGTGTCCCGAGCTGCGGAACGGTCGAAGTTCACGTCAACGACGAGCCCGTCGAGTTCGATCCGATCCTCTCACGCTGGTTCGCGGACATCGACGTCGCTTCACACTCACGTGTCGAGATCGTCGCGCACGATCGATTCGGCTCGCAGATCGACTCGACCGAGCTCACCTTCGTCAATCGCTCGAGCCCGTCGCCCCTTCCGTCGACGATCTCGGACGTCCGGACGCTCCGGCGAAGCGGAAGTCCGTACCGTCTGACGAACAACGTCACGGTGCTGTCCAATGGCCGGCTCATCATCGAGCCCGGGGTCGACGTCCTCTTCAACGAGAACGCCACACTCCGCATCCAAGGTCAACTCGTCGTTCAAGGAACAGACGAAGACCCCGTGAGATTTCACGGTGAAGAGTGCGGATCGAGCTGGGAGGGCCTCGAGTTCCGCCCCGGATCGACGGGGAACGTGCTCGAGAACGTGAAGATCGTCGGCGCGCTCGCCGCCGACAGTCGCGGCGCCGCGATGTGGATCAGCGGCTCGGACGTCCGGATCGCCCACTGCAAAATCCGCCTGGCGGCCGAGCAGGCGATTCGCGTAGAAAACGGTGGATCGATCGAGCTCGAAGGAACGCTAATCGCCGACGCGGAGAACGGACTCGGGATCTCGGACAGCGATGCCACCATCGTTGGCTGTCGGTTCCGTTCGATCGGCAATCGAGCTATCTGGGCTCGCGGACCAGGAGTCTCGCCGATTCAGGCGTCCGCCACAGTCATCGAGCACAGCGGCCTCGCGCTCGAGCTCACCGATCGAGCGGAGATCGAGCTCTCGCACTCGACGCTCTACGGCAATACGACGGGCTTCGCGCTTCGGCAAGACGGCGGCGACGCGGGTCCTGGTCGCGCGACGGTCGACAGTGTCATCCTTTGGGGATCGCCGCTCCCCGTGTTTCAGACGAGCGACGGACTCCTCGATATCGCGTACTCGAACGCTTCGCTGCCCCTGCCGCCCGGCGAAGGGAATCTGCAGACGGACCCCTTGTTCACGAACGCGGTAGTGGGCGACTACCGCCTGCTCGCCGAATCACCTTGTCGCGGAACGGGCAAGGACGGCACGGACATGGGCGCGTTCCCGTACGAAGACACGCCCGTGACCCATTCCTTCGTGCTCTGCGACTCGAACGCCGACGGCGCGCACGACGTTTCGGACGTCGTCTTCACGCTGCTCGCGCTCTTCGCCGCCGGCGATCAACCGATGTGCCAGATCGCGGCGGACTGCAACACCGATCGCGCAGTCAATGTCTCCGACGCGGTCTTCGATCTCGCTTACCTCTTCGGTGGCGAGCAGGCACCTCGCGCTCCGTATCCGCTCTGTGACGAAGCGGCGATGGAGATTTGCGAATCGAGCACCTGCTCGCGGTGAGTACAGCGGCCCAGCGTCGAGGGCGGAGCTGGACGTCGATTGAGACCGGATGTCGAGAAGACGTCAGGACGCGGCGACCCGCCGCGTGACTTGATCTCCGCCGACGCCCCCGCGCGCCCGGGGGCCCACGCTGCGCTCAAGTTCAATTGGGACGTTGGGTAGGGTTAAGAGCGGGCTCGTCGTCGGCGAGGTGGGTCGCGGCACCTTCGTGCGCAACGCCCGCCCGCAGCCGTCGGTCTTCGGCCTCTCCCCGGCCCCTGATCCGCACGGCTCGATCGTCGATCTGAGCCTCAACCTCCCCGTCACGGGAGGCGGCGAGGACTCGCTCCGAAAAGCGTTCATCGACGTCGCACGTTCGGCGGAGTTCCCCGCTCTGCTCGAGTACCAATCGAACGAGGGCGCGTACTCGCACCGTGCGGCAGGTGCCGACTGGATCGTGCGAAGCGGCCTCGAGGCGTGCGCGGAGGACATCGTCATCACCAACGGTGCGCAGCACGCGATGCTCGTCGTGTTCTCGGCGATCACGCGGCCCGGTGACACCGTGCTCGCCGAATCACTGACCTACCAGGGCTTCAGCTCGCTCGCCCACATGCTTCATCTGCGAGTCGAGGGCATCGGCCTCGACGACGAAGGCCTGCGACCGGACCTCTTCGAGCAGGCGTGCCGGGAGCACAGCCCCCGCGCGCTCTACTGCGTTCCCACGATTCAAAACCCGACGGCGACGATCCTGCCGCAGCAGCGCCGCGCGGAGATCGCCGAGATCGCGCGCGAGTACGACGTCGCTCTCGTCGAGGACGACACCTACGGCTGCCTGGCTCGCAACGCACCGCCGCCGATCAGCGCGATGCTGCCCGAGACGAGCTACTACATCTCGAGCCTCTCGAAGTCGGTCGCCCCCGGCATTCGCGTCGGTTTTGTCCGTGTGCCCCCGGAAGCACTCCCCGGCCTGCGCGCTGGACTCGCCGCGTCGACGTGGATGGTTCCGCCTCTCAACGCGGAGGTCGCCGCTCGTTGGATTCAGGACCGGACCGCCGATCGGCTCGCGACCTGGCGTCGCGAGGAAGCCGACACGCGTCGCGAGCTCGGCCGGGCGATCCTCGGGAAGTGCCCCGACCTCAAGTACAGGACGGCTGGTCTACAGTTCTGGATCGACCTGCCGGAGCCGTGGCGTACGGATGCGTTCGTCGCCGAGGCGAGGCGTCGCGGCGTCGCCGTGATGCCGGCTGAAGCCTTCGCGGTCGGCCGCAGTCCGACGCCGCACGCGATTCGTGTCTGCGTCGGAGGCCCACGCGATCACGAGACGCTCACGCGCGGACTCGAGACCCTCGCGGAGCTTCTCGCCGAACCGCCGCGACACGGACCGCTTAGCTTGTAGAGGGCTTCGCGGTTAGCTTGTAGAGGACGACTCGGCGGGCGGAGTCGCACCGCCTTGGTCCTCGTCGATATGCGGCTCGCCGAGATCCGCGGGCTTCTCTCGCCGCTTCGCGAGCTTGAGGTTGAGGATCTCGACGAAGATCGAGAAGCCCATCGCGAAGTAGATCGCCGACTTCGGAATGTGGACGTCGACGCCTTCCGCGACGAGAGCCATGCCGACGAGCAGCAGGAAGCTCAGCGCGAGCATCTTGACGGTCGGGTGCTTCTCGACGAAGTTTCCGATCGGATTCGCGAAGAGCATCATGAAGGCGACGGCGATGACGATCGCCCAGACCATGACGCCGATCTGCTCGGCCGGAACCATGCCGACCGCGGTGATGACCGAGTCGAGCGAGAAGACGAGGTCGATCAGCGCGATTTGCGTGATGACTCCCCCGTACGTCGCTGCGACGCGTTCCTTCGAGACGCCCTCGTCGCCCTCGAGCTTCGCATGAATCTCGTGGGTCGCCTTCGCGAGAAGGAAGAGCCCACCGATGATCAAGATGAGATCACGGCCGGAGATCTCCCGCTCGAAGACCGTAAACAGCTCGCCCTCGAGCTTCATCACCCAGGTGATCGAGAAGAGGAGCAAGAGCCTCGAGCCCGCCGCGACCAGAAGTCCCGTTCGCCTCGCCTTCTTTTGCTGCTCGGGCGGAAGCTTCCCCGCGAGTATCGAGATGAAGACGATGTTGTCGATGCCGAGAACGAGCTCGAGTGTCGCGAGCGTGATGAACGCGACCCAAGCCTCGGGATTGGCCATCCAGTCGAAGAGAAACATGGCGCTGATCGTCGGTTGTGGAGCTGGAACCGCTTCCTCGATTCGAAGAGGAACGTACAAGAAGCTCCCGCGACGCCGCAACAAAATCGTACGAGCGAGCCAGGGAAAGTCCGGAATTCTCCTGACGACTCGGACGGCTCGTTTAGAATCTTTCGCATGGAATGAACTTCTTGCCCAGCGACGGAAGCGACGATGAGCCCGCGCCTCGGCGATCGAGATCTCTCTCCTGAACAGTACGAGCACACGCTCGCCGTGCTCGTCGAGCAGGGCTTCGCGAACGGCGACTGGACGCTCTTCGCGCACGCCCTCCAGATCGGCATGAGCGATGAGGGCTCCCGCATTCAGGCCTTCTGCCGCTTGGCCGAGGTGATCATGCGGATGCGCTTCGCGAATCTTCAATCGGACGACACCGTTCAGTCCTTCCTCGAAAACGAGCTTCACCTCGAAGAGGAAAACGCCCGCACTGTCGTCCTGATGACCGTTCTCGCCGCGAAGAAGGCCGTCGAGATCTCGCAGGAAGGCAAGTCGCGCGAGACAGCGGTGAGCGAGCTCGAGAAGGACTACGCACAAAACTCGGAGCTCGCCGGACCGATGGTCGAGACGGGTCTCTCGTTTCTCGTTCGCTCGAATCCGAAATCGAAGCTCTTCCTCGCGCTCGTCGTGCTCCTCTGCAGCGTCATTCCCGCGGCCTTCCTGAGCCTCTCGATCGGCGTCGTGCTCTACTACACGGCCGAGTTCTTTTGGTGGACGAGCTCGCTCATCGGGCTACTGACGTTCGTGACGCTACGCATCTGCGGGGCTCAGGCACGGGCGAAGCTCTTCGGAGTAGGATCAGCGGCGGAAAGTTGAGGGCTGAGGGTCGAGAGACCCGTGTCCCCGCCTGTCAACATTCACAGACAGGACGCAGCGCATGAAGAAGTTCGCCGTGCTCGCTCTCGGAATCGCCACGGTGACCGTCGTCGTGTGACGTCAAAGTAAGACACGCGTAGGCAGAAGATTGTCGTTAGATAGCCGGTTTCTTTCTTGACGGATTTCGAGAGTACGAGAACGCGGAGTCGACCTCACATACCTGGCGACTCGCTCACGTCACGACGCTCGCCTCTCCGGCAAGTTCTACACGAAGAGCGAACCGAACGTCTTCGAACGCCGCGCTCGTCTCGCCGCACGCGATCGGAAACTTGGCTCGCAGGCGCTTCGCCGACGCGCTCTTTCAGCGCTCCGGCGGGCGCTGCGAGAATCCGCTGTGCGGTCGCCGAATCGCGGAAAGTGGTCACGGGCACCACATCCAGTTCCGCAGCCAGGGTGGGCTGCACTCGACTGGACAATCTCGCCTACGTCTGTATTTGCTGCCACTCGAACATCCACGCGCAAACGCTCGTGATCGAGCCGGATGCTGACGGAGGCTGGAAGTGGATTCCGAAAGCTGAAGATCTCCGGCGGAAGGTCCAAGAGGAGCTCGCCGACATTCGTTGTGCGCCGCAGATCCTGAGCGTTGCGTCACCTGGCGATTCCGGAATTGCGGAAGATTCCCTCGACGAGCAGGCGGTCGCCGACTCGGTCAGCGCGCTCCATCCTCTGGGATTCACCACGCCTGAAGCACGATGTCGGATCCGAGCGGCGACCCGGAGGCTCGGGTCTGGTGCTTCATCGGCCGATCTCATCCGGGAGGCATTTCGCTCCGGGAATCGGGCTGGGGTCTCCGGATAGGTTCGCCGGCGGATCAAAGCTGGAGATCTCGAACGATCGCGTCCGTGATGGCGAGCCCCGAGGGCGTAAGACGCAGTCGTTCGTCGTCGCCCGCGACGATTCCTCGCGCACGGACGTCTTCGAGAAACTCGCGATTCTTCTCCACGAGGTCGACGCCGAAGTCCTCGCGAAACGCCGCGAGGTCGATGCCATCGACGGTGCGCAAGCCGAGCATCAGAATCTCGAGTGCACGCTCTTCTTTCGTCAGCGACTCCTCTTCGGCGATCGGACGCTCTCCCGTCTCGACGCGCGAAGCGTAGTCCGCGACGCTTCGCTCGCTCCAAAATCGACGCGTACCGTCGAACGAGTGCGACGAGACACCGAGGCCGAGGTACGGCACGCCGCGCCAGTACTTTTGATTGTGGCGAGATCGAGATGCCAAGCCCGCGGCGAAGTTGGAGACTTCGTAGGCCGCGAGGCCGCCGTCAGCGAGAATCGAGTGCGTGCGCGCGTAGAAGTCGGCCTGCTGCTCCTCCTCGAGCTCGACGAGTCGCCCACCCTTTCGCTTGCGAGCGAACGGCGTCCCTTCGTGCACCGTGAGCTGATAGCAGGAGACGTGCTGCGGTGCGAGCGCGACGGTCGTTTCGAGAGAAGCTTCCCAAGCAGCCGGCGATTGATCGGGAAGCCCGAACATCAGATCGACCGAGACGATCGGAAAACCGGCT
>CAYZGY010000071.1:1478-16186 GCA_964478085.1 uncultured Planctomycetia bacterium | reverse complement strand
AAAGCTGACCGTGCGTGCCGAGAATGGCCTGGTGATCGGCCGGCTGGAGCGCGTCGCGCGCCGGAGCCCGACACTCGGTGCCGAGGCGCCCGAGGGCGCTGTCGTCCTGTTCGATGGCAAGACGAACGACTTTCAGCCCGGACGCGAAGGCTCCGAGATACTCGTGACGAAGCCGAACGGCTTTCGCAGTCAGTATCGCATCGAGAGAGACTGCCGCATTCACGCCGAATTCATGCTGCCGTACAAGCCGCACGGTCGAGGGCAAGGCCGCGGAAACAGCGGCTTTTACATCGGTCGTCACGAGCTGCAGGTGCTCGATACGTTCGGGCTCGATGGCAAGAAAGACGAGTGTGGCGGTTTTTGCGGTCGTCGGGCATCCGACATCAACATGGCGTTCCCTCCGCTCACTTGGCAAACCTACGACGTCGACCTGCGCGTGGCTCGTTACGCCGAGGACGGAAAGCAGATCTCTCCGTTGACGATGACCGTCCGACACAACGGGGTGATCGTTCACGACCGCGTCCCTGTCGCGCCGAAGGGCAGAAAGAACTCGCGTTGATGGCGGAGATGACCGAATCGCCCGTGATCGAGACCGAGCATCTCGCTCTCGTGGGGGACGCACGAAGTATTCCCGAGGTCGCTGATGAGAGCGTCCAGCTCGTCGTCACGTCGCCGCCGTATCCGATGATCGAGATGTGGGACGGGGTCTTCACGCAGCTCGATTCCGAGATCGGTGAGGCGCTCTCGTCGGGACGAGCCGGCGAGGCGTTCGAGCGTATGCATGCAGAGCTCGATCGGTGCTGGAGCGAGTGCTTTCGCGTGCTGTCGCCCGGTGGGCTCCTCTGCGTCAACATCGGCGACGCGACGCGAACAATCGACGGCGATTTTCAGCTCTGGTCGAACCACGCACGTATCCTCTCCGCAGCGACGGCGCTCGGATTCTCGGCGCTCCCCGACGTGATCTGGCGCAAGCCGACCAACGCGCCGAACAAGTTCATGGGCTCGGGGATGCTGCCCGCGGGCGCCTACGTCACCTACGAGCACGAGTACGTTCTGATCTTACGCAAGGGCGGCAAGCGGATCTTCGCGAAGGAGCACGAGAAGGCGAACCGGCGACGCAGCGCGTTCTTTTGGGAGGAGCGCAACGTCTGGTTTTCGGACGTCTGGTTCGATCTCCTCGGCACGAGGCAGGCGATCGTCGATTCGGACACGCGCGAGCGCAGCGCGTCGTTTCCATTCGAGCTCGCCTATCGACTGATCCAGATGTACTCGGTCTACGGCGACCGTGTCCTCGACCCGTTCTTGGGCGCGGGGACGACAATGCTCGCCGCCGCGGCATCCGGAAGGAACAGCGTCGGTGTGGAGATCGACGGGGCGATGCTCTCCGGCTTGGGGCGTGCGATGGAGGAAGTTGTCGATGTCGCCGGCGACCGAATCGACGCGCGAATCACCGCCCACGAGGAGTTCGTGCGAGAGCGGCGCGGGGCGGGCAAAGAGCTCAAGCACGTCAGCGAGCGTTACGGCTTCCCCGTGATGACGAAGCAGGAGGTCGAGCTCGAGCTGCTCTCTCCACTCTCGATCGCGAGGATGGGTGAGCGCTCGTTCGAGGTGACGCACGGGGCTCCTGTTCGAGCCTGACGCTACGGCTCGACGATCTCGATCTCTCGATCGCCCTCGACGTTCTCGAGGACCTTCGACGCGCCGCTCGGCCAGGTCACCTGGAGCTTGTCGATCCGGGTCGCGTTGCCGAGCCCGATCAAGATGCGCGGATCGCACGCGGAGAGATAGCTCCGTCCGCTCTGGCAGTCGAAGACGCGCGTCGTCGTTCCTATCGTCGCGACGACGCGAGCTCCGTAGGAGTCTCGTGAGCTCTTCGTGCCGCGCAGGCGAACGCGCAGGAAGTGAGGGGAGTCGGCTCGATCGCGCGTCGTATTGAGGAGCAGCACCACGGGGCCGCCGATGCACGCCATCGCGAGGTCGAGGTCGCCGTCGTTGTCGAAGTCGCAACTCGCGAGGCCGCGACCGACGTACTTCTCCGCAAACGCTGCGCCGGCACGGTCGTTACCGTGGGTAAACGTTCCCGCTCCCTCGTTGAGGAAGAGATCCGGAGCCTGGCGGTAGCTGACGCCTGTCTTCTCCGCGTTGTCGTCGACGGTGTCATCGACGTGGCCGTTCGCGATCACGAGATCGAGATCACCGTCGATGTCGTAATCGCCGAAGAGTGTGCCGAACCCGAGGCGGCGGAACGAAGCACCGAGCTTGGCTTTCTGAATGCCTTCGGTGAACTGGCCGCCCTCCCCGTGGAGGAACAGGTTGTTCGTCTCATTCGAGAAGTTCGTCACGTGAATGTCGAGATCGCCGTCACCGTCGATGTCACCCCAGTCGACGCCCATGCCGGCTTGGGCCTTGCCGGCGTGACTGAGGGCGATTCCCGCCTCGAACGCTCGGTCTTTGAACTTGCCACCGCCGAGGTTCGCCCAGAAAAAGTTCGCCGTCGTATCGTTTGCGACGTAGAGATCGAATCGCCCGTCGCCGTTGAAATCACCGGATATCACGCCGAGTCCCTTGCCGGCGTTCGGGCCGCCTTTTGCGATGCCGGCAGCTTCGCTGATGTCCTCGAATCGACCGCCGCCGACGTTCTCGTAGAGCACGTCGGACGCGCCGTCGAAGAATCGAGGGTGGCAGTAAACCGAGACGCCGCGTTCGCGACAGCGCCGGGCGAGATCGGGGCGAAACTCGAGGTATCGTGTGATGAAGAGATCGAGGTCGCCGTCGAGGTCGAAGTCGAACCAGACGGCGCTCGAGTGGATGCCCTGAGAGGTCACTCCTGCGGATTCCGTCACGTCATCGAAGGTCCCGTCACCACGGTTTCGGTAGAGCGTGTTGCGACCGACGTTGGTTACGAGGATGTCGGAGTCGCCGTCGTTGTCGTAGTCGGCGATCGCGAGACCGTTCGAGAATCGCTTGTCGCCGACTCCGGCGTGCTCGGTGATGTCCTCGAACGTTCCATCGCCACGATTGCGATAGAGCCGGTTCGACTGGGCTCCTTCCTTCCAGCCGTTCTTCGACGAGTCGTGTCCGTTCGGCAGGTAGAGATCGAAGTGGCCATCGCCGTCGACGTCGACCCAACCGACGCCACCCGCCATCGTCTCGATGAGGATCTTCGCCTCGCTGATTCCGTTCTCGAGACGGAAGTCGACACCCGATTTCGCGGCGACCTCGAGGAACAGTCCGGGGGGCAGGGACTCGACGGACGAGGAGTCCTCCGTTGCGTCACCTCCGTCGTCGCTGCAGCCGAGAGCGGCGACCACGATCGAGAGAAGAATCCATCGACCTCTCATCGAGTCACCCCGAGGGCTGCGCGAGTCTCGCGAAGGAGTGATTCGACCTCGGCCGATTGCGACGCTGTCCGCGCGGCACGTTCGAGCGCCGCGAGTCGCGGGAGGACCTCTTCCCGTCGAGACAGCGACTTCGCGAGAAGGAGATTCGCGCTGAGCGAACGCCGATCGCTGTTCCAGAGGAACCACGCGACTTCACGCGCCTTGCGTGGCGCGCCGACGTCCGAGTAGAGCCTCGCGAGCTCTTTCCAAATCGAGAGAACGGCGTCGTTCGACTGTTCCTTCATGCGTGCGATGAGGGCGTTTCGCTTCTCGAGGATCTCGAGCGCCAGGTCGAGGCGAGCGAGAGCCTGCGCGTTCTCTCGTACGATGGCGACTCTGCGCAGTCGCGAGCACAGGTCGGGATGGTCGAGGAAGTCGCTGAGATCGACCGTCAGCGTCTCGCCGGGCTTCGCCGAGATCCACTCGACGACGGAGCGCAAGACTCCCGCCCACGACTCACCTCCATTGAGAGACGTGAAGCTCTGCGACAGGGCGGTGCGAGCCGCGTCGAGGTCGCCCTCGCGCAGGAGGTTTTCGATGCGAAAGAGGAGGGCAATCTCCGGGTTCGCTGCGTCGATCTTCTCGTCGAGCCCCTCCTTCACTCGTGCGAGCACCTTCTCGTGCTCCCCGATCTCGGCGCGGATGCGCAGGGCCATCCCGCGGATTCGAGCGTTATCCTGGCCGTCCGGCGGCAGATTCTTCTCGACGGCCTCGACCATGCTCTTGGCGACGTCGGTCAGCCCTTGTCGATGGCGAAGGCGTGCGAGCGCGAGACCGACGATGTTCGAGCGTGACGAACGCATGACCCCGTCGAGTGTCTTCGTGATCGCACCGACGCGGGCGAGTCGCAGGTGGATCTCGGCCGAGAGCAAGTGGAGGTCGGCGACGTTCGGGTACTTCGCCTGTCCATCGCGGACGAGCTTCTCGGCCTCGCCGAGGCGGTCGGTCGCCAGGAGTGCGCGGACCTCGTGAAAGATCTCCTGGGCGCGCCGCCCCGCGGCTCGGGAGGCGGTCGCCTGTTCCGACTCATAGAGAAACGTCGCGAGCTCTTCACGCCTGCGGGCTAACGCGGCTTCGGTCTCGGCGAGGCCGAGTCCACGCATCGACTCGATGAACGGCTGGAGGCCTTGTCGATCGTTCGGCGTCTCGAGAAGGACGGGCAGGAGATTGTCGCGAGCCTCCGCAAATCGGGAGAGCTGATTGAGCGCCGTCGCTCCGAAGATCGCGAGCTTGCGCACGAGCTCGCGGTCCGCCGGCGTCCTCACGCCGCGCTTCTGGATCTCGGCACGAACTTCGGTGATGAGCGACCACGCCTCTTTCGCGCGACCCGTTTGGGCGTACGAGGTCACGAGGAGCGCTTCGAGTTGGAGGTCTCGCGGGCGCGGTGGCTCGTCGGGATTCTCCGGCGGTGCGCGACTCTCGGTGAAGAGCTTCTCGAGGATCGGTAAGGCCTCGTCGAGATGCTCGAGCGCCACGAGGCAATTCGCTTTCAAGTGGCGCGCGCGGTAGGAGTGCGGCGAGAGCTTCAACGCGACCTCGATCTCGTCGAGAGCCTTCTGCGTCTCCTGTGCACGGAAGAGTACGTCACCCCACTGGACGTGAAGGTCGGCAGGCTCGATGCGCAGCCGCTCCTTCAGCAGCTCGTGGAACTCGGGGCGCGTAACCACTGCCACGGCCTCGGCCGTGCCCGGCGCGATGCCGCCCTTCGCTCTCGAGTAGCCGAGCAGCGACGTTGCCACCAAGACGCGATGCTGAAGACTCGTCGGCCAACGCTCGATCGCTTTTTGGGCAGCCTTGAGGACGAGCTCGTAGGCTCCTGCGGATTTGATGCAGAGGCAGTAGTTGTAGTGGTACGACACGAGCGCGGAGTTCCGGTCTCCCCACTCCTTCTCGAGGTTCTTGACCAGCGTCTCGTAGAGCCCCGTCGCGTGAGTGAAGTACCCGCGACGGATGAAGTCCTGGCAGCGTTGATAGTCCTTGGCGAGATGGGCCGGTACGGGCGTCAGGGGAAAGACCTCGAGCTTCGGGACCTTCTCGGCATGCTCGGTTCCCGATTTGGAGTCAGGAGCGGATGCCGACGAGCACGAGGCCGCGACGACGACCACGAGGACCACGAGGACCACGAGGACCATGAAGAGTACGTGGACGGGAGCGATCCGCCGGAATCGCGATCGTAGGGCGGCGCGCGTGAGGCTCATCACTTTCGTCAAAGACTCGGCCTTCAAGGGTTACGAGTCCCATTTGTAGCATACTTCGCAGGACTCTTTCGACCGCGGCTCGTACAATAGCCTTTCGGTTGTTAACGCAGGTCTGCGACTCCAGAATGACCGTGCTCTCGAAACGTACCTTCGGAAGCCTCGTTTCGGCGATGATCCTCTTTCTCCCCTCCGTCAAGGCGCAGGAAGAGGAGCCGGCCGTGCTCTGCGAGGACGCGGCAGAAATCTCGGCGGGCTCGTACGAAGGCGATACGCGTGGGACGGAGCCTTCGGGCGTGGCGGGTTGTGTCGGGCAGTCGAAGATGGGCGCGCACTACTACCGCTTCACGGCCGAGACCGCTGGTTATCTCGACGCGCGCACGAGTCGATGACGAGGTCGCGATCTCGACCCGGACGCACATCTGCAACGTCGGCGACCAGCCCGTCGATTGGTTCCAAGTGCCGAGTCCGCTCCATCCCTTCCTCGTCTTCAACATCTACCGATTCGACGGAGTGCGTTTCGAGCAGATCGCGATGTCGTGGGTCAAGCACGGTGTGCAAGCGTCCCAGTCGAACACATGCGGTCTATCGTGCCGGCGCTTCGGCGACAGGATCTTCCTCGGACCCGGCTGCTCCGACGTCTACGGAGTGGGCACGAACGCCGATCAGCGCGGTCTCGGGCCGCGTTCCGAGATCGATCCGTACACGGGGGCCTTCACGTATGAGGGATCGCACTTCGACACCGAAGGGGCACAGCACGATCATGAGCCTCTCGATCATCTCCTGCGTGTCCACGACGACGGCTTCGACTCAGAGGTCCATCCCGGTGCACGCTATTTCCTCGAGCTGCAGGTCGTCGCCCACGACGACGTAGACCACGGGAACAGCATCGGGTACAAGGAATTCACGGTCCTGAGGCTCCCCGAGAGTGAATGGGATCTCCACTACCTCGAAGCCGAGGCGCGCCCCGGAAGCGTGCTGAACGCTTGGCATCGTGCCGAGGTGACGGAGATCGAGACTCCCGACGGCAGCGACGGCCGCCTCGTCTTGGGTTCGAAGGTCACCGACAACGACGACGGAACGTGGCACTACGAGTACGCGCTCTTCAATCTCGACTGCTCCCGCGCGGTGGGGACGTTCACGGTGCCGGTTCCCGAGGGGATCGCGGTCTCGAATATCGACTTCCACGCTCCCGAGAGCGACGCCGATGGGTTCAGCAACGAGCCGTGGGTCTCTTCGCGCTCCGAAGAGTCGATCACTTGGTCGACGCAGCCCTTCGATCTCGATCCCATGGCGAACTCGCTGCGTTGGGGGGCGCTCTACAACTTCTCCTTCGACGCCGACCGCGCACCGGGTGGAGGTTCGATCCGCTTGTCTCCGCATCGTCCGATCGTCGATGGGCCGGGCGCGAAGCTCGAGCTCGAGGCCGTCGCTCCCACGCCGGCGGGAGAGCCGGTGTTTCGTCGCGGCGACTCGGACGCGAGCGGTCTTATCGACATCGGCGACGCGGTCATGTTGGCCTCGTACCTCTTTCTCGGAACCACGCCGCCGACTTGTCTCGACGCGGCCGACGCCGACGACTCCGGCGTGCTCGACCTGAGCGACATCCTCGTTCCGCTACTGTGGCTCTTCAGCGGCAACTCGCCGCCGCCGGCTCCGGGTCCGTCCGAGTGTGGCGTCGACCCGACGCCCGAGGAGCCTCGTCTCGTGGATTGCGTTTACGATCCGCGCAGCTGCTGATCAGCTCCCTTCCGAACCTTCGAAGAAACAATACGCGATGAGCGAAGAAGCGACGACGCGTGACGATCCTGTCGTGCCCGATGATTTGGTGGTGCCCGGAAAGCTCCCTCGGATGCGACTGCGAGAGCTTCCCGAACCCGTGCCGCTGCGCAAGATGGTCGGGCCGAGCATCGTGCTCGCAGGTCTGGCTCTCGGCAGCGGCGAGTTCATCCTCTGGCCGTACATCACCTTCGAGACGCGCTTCGTGTTCTTCTGGGCCTGCGTGCTAGGCGTCGCGACGCAGTACTTCCTCAACATGGAGATCACGCGCTGGAGCCTTGCGACGGGCGAAAGCGCGACGACCGGCTTCGCTCGACTCAGTCGTCACTTCGCGTGGATCTTCCTGATTCTCAACATCGTTCCGTGGATCGTTCCGGCGTGGTCGAAGGGGGCCGCGCAGGTGCTGACATGGCTGTTCTGGCCTCCGGAAGACGGTAGTGCGCCCGTGGAGACCGCTGCGGTGACATGGTTCTCCGTCGGCGGCCTCGTCCTCTGTGGGGTGATTCTCACGGCGGGCAAGGTCGTCTACGAGACGGTTGAGCGTGTGCAGCTGATTCTGGTCTCGCTCGTTCTCGCGCTCGTCGTCGTGCTCGCGTTCCTCGTCGTGCGGCCCGATGCTATCACGGCACAGGTCGTCGGCGCTGTGAGCTTCGGCCAGCTGCCCGAGCTCACCGATCAGCTGACCGTCGCGTTCCTCCTCGGCGCAGTCGCGTTCGCGGGAGTCGGGGGGACGCTCAATCTCGGGCAGTCGAATTACGTCAAGGACAAGGGCTACGGCATGGGCAACTACATCGGCCGTATCACGAGCCCGGTCACGGGGCAGGAGGAGGCGATCTTGGAGATCGGCTTCCACTTCCCGCACGACGAGGCGAATCGCGATCGCTGGAAGCGTTGGTGGCGTGCCGCGTCGGCCGAGCACTTCCTCTCGTTCTTCGTCACGTGTCTCGTCACGCTCGTCCTCCTGACGCTGATCTGCTATTCGATCTTCTACGACGCGGCCGGCGAGCGCGTCGCGGATCACAGCGAGTACGGCCACGACCTCGGATTCATTTGGGGGGAGTCTGTCGTCATCCGCGATCATTTCGGCAACGTGATGAAGGTGCTCTTTCTCATCATGGGCTTCGTGATTCTCCTGACGACCGAGTTCGGGGTGCTCGATGCCTCGAGTCGCGTCAGTGCCGACATCGTCAAGGTCAACTGGCTGGCAAAGAACGAGATCTGGACCGAGAGTCGGCTCTACTTCGCGTTTCTGTGGGGGACGATCGCCGTCGGTTGCGTGATTCTCGTCGCAGGGTACAAGACCGTCAGCTCGCTCCAGCTCTTCAAGTTCACCGCGGCGATGAACGGCGGCGTCATGTTCGTCTACTCGGTGACGCTGCTTTTGATGAATCGATTTCGGCTACGCGGCGTCGTTCGCATGAGCGCTTGGCGCGCCGGTGTGATGGTTTTCGCGATCCTGTTCTTCGGATCGTTCTCGTTCTGGCTTCTCTTCCGGGGGCTCGGGATCTTGTCATGAGCGCTCGGAAATCCTGGCTGCTGACACTCGTTCTTTCGCTCGCGGCCGCGGAATCGGTGGACGCGGAAGAGCGCGTCCCGTGGACGACCTCACGAGTTCGCGGATCTCCCGAGCCGCCGTTGCCCTTTCGGCTCGAGAACATCGATCCGGAGCTCCGCTTCACCGAGCCGGTCGTCATTACGCACGTGCCCGGTTCGGGCAAGCTCCTCGTCGTCGAACGAGAAGGGAAGATTCATACCTTCGAGAATGCCGACGGAAAGCGGAAGCCTCGTCTCGCCATCGACATCAGGAACAAGAACTCGCGATGTGATGCGGCGTATGGCCTCGCGTTCGATCCCGCGTTCGAGCACAATCGGCGCATCTACATCTGCTACATCACGGGAAACAAGCGTCCGGACGGGACGCGCGTGAGTCGATTCCGAGCGACGTCGATCGATCCGCTCGTCATCGATCCTGACAGCGAGGAGATTCTCATCACGTGGCTCTCGGGCGGCCACAACGGCGGCTGTCTCCAGTTCGGTCCCGATGGCTTTCTCTACATCTCGGCGGGGGACGCCGAGGCTCCGTCTCCCCCGGACAAGCTCACGGCCGGGCAGGACGTCTCCAATCTCCTTTCGACCATCATGCGCATCGACGTCGACACGGACGACGCCTCGTACCGCGTTCCGAAGGACAACCCGTTCGTCGGCAAGCCCGACATCCGTCCCGAGATCTGGGCCTACGGCTTCCGCAACCCTTGGAAGATGAGCTTCGGGCCGAAAGACGGGGCACTCTGGGTGGGGGACGTCGGTTGGGAGATGTGGGAGATGATCTTCCGAGTCGAGCGCGGTGGAAACTACGGTTGGAGCATCGTCGAAGGGCGACAGCCGATCCGCCCCGTTCAGAAGCCTGGACCGACACCGATCCTGCCGCCGACGGTCGAGCACGACCACACGGAGGCGCGCTCCATCACGGGTGGTCGAGTGTATCGCGGAGAGCGCCTCGCAGAGCTCCGCGACGAGTACGTCTACGCCGACTACGAGACGGGCATCTTCTGGGGCGTTCGGCACGACGGGAAGGAAGTGACCTCGAAGCGAGAGCTCGCCCGCGCGAAGATCAAGCCGGTGTCGTTCGGCGAGGGCGCGAAGGGGGAGATCTTCGTGCTCGACTACATCGCGGGTGGCATCTACCGGATCGAGCGGAGCGAGCGTCAGGGAGATGGTGACGACTTTCCGACGCGATTGAGCGAGACGGGAATCTTCGCCGACGTCGAGAAGCACGAGCCGGCGTCGGGCGTCGTCCCGTACGAGATCCGCTCGGAGCTCTGGGCCGACGGCGCGAGCGCGCAGCGATTCGTCGCGATTCCTGGTGCGACGAAGATCGGTGGAGACTCGAGGAACTTTCGTTTTCCCGAGGGGACGGTCTTCGCGAAGACCTTGACGCTCCCCGAGCGCGAGGGAGAGTCGGCTCGTCGTGTCGAGACGCAGCTCCTTCACCACGAAGATGGCGAATGGCGGACGTACTCGTACCTTTGGAACGAAGCGGGCGCGGACGCCGAGCTCGTGCCGCGAGGGGGTACCGCGCACGACGAGTGGCCGTTCGTGAGTCGAACCACGTGCCAGCTCTGCCACAACTTCACGATGCGCGGACCGATCGGCTTCCGGGCCGACCAGCTCGCTCGATGGCCCGAGGTCGACGACGAGCTTGCCGCGCTCTTCGAGCGGAAGCCGCGCGAGAATCGGCGGATGCGCCCTCTCGCGGATCCACACGACGAGATGCTGCCGCTCGAGTCACGCGCGCGGTCGTACCTTCACGTGAACTGCTCTCCGTGTCACCGGAACAACGGCGGAGGGGCTGCGACGATCGACGTGCGAAGCTCGCGCTCGCTCGACCGGACCTTTACGATCGACGAGCGTCCGAAGCTCGGCGATTTCGGCATCGACAGCGCGCGCATCGTCTCGGAGGGGGACGCGAATCGTTCCGTGATCACATACCGCATGGCGGCTCTCGGACCGTCGCGCATGCCGCTCGTATCGTCCCGACAGGTCGACACGCGCGGACTCGCGTTGATTCGCGCTTGGATCGACTCGCTGACGGACCGAGCTCACGAATCTGTCGACGCGGAGATCGCCGCAGCGATTCTTCCGGACGGAGACGCGGCGCTCGATCGGCTGCTCTCACGGACTCAGAAGAGCCTCGCTTTGGTCCGAGCGCTCGACGAGGGCCGCGTTTCGAAGGCACGCCTCGACGACCTCGCCGAGAAGGTCACTGTGCACTCAGAGCCGCACGTTCACGAGCTCTTCCGGCGTTTCCTCCCCGTGGACCGGCAGACGAAGAAGCGCGGCGAGGTCGTCGAAGCGGAGGCGATTCTGGCCTTGCCGAGCCACCCGGAGCGCGGAGCGCAGATCTTTGCGCGCGGCAGCGCGCAGACTTGCCAGCGCTGTCACCGACTCGGGGACCTTGGAAAGCCCTTCGGTCCCGACTTGAGCCAGGTCGGTGCGAGACTTGATCGAGCCAAGATCCTCGAGAGTATTCTCGAGCCTGCCAAGACCATCGAACCGAAGTTCGCCTCGTACCTCGCGACGACGAAGACGGGCGCGGTGCACACGGGGATTCTGCTCGAGTCGGACGAAAAGCGTGTCGTCGTGGGAACGGTCGATGGACGTCGCGTGGAGGTCGCTCGAAAGGACCTCGCCGTGCTCGCGAAGCAGCCCGGCTCGTCGATGCCGGATCTTCTCTTTCGCGACATGAGCGCGCAGGATCTAGCCGATCTCGTCGCGTATCTGGCCTCGCGTCGGTAGATCGTCATGAGCGTGATTCAGAGCTTCAATCCTTCGGACGGGAGTCTACTCGGCGAGGTCTCCGTCGCTGACGAGGGCGCCATCTCGCGCGCGGTGCAGCGCGCCGACGAAGTCTTCCGCGCGAGCTGGCGCGACTCCTCGTTCGCGGATCGATCGCGACTCTTTCGAAAGCTCCGGCGGCTCGTCGTGACGAAGCATCGCGCGCTCGCCGAGCTCGTCGCGAAGGAGCAAGGCAAACCCTTCGTCGAGGTGCTCGCGGCCGAGGTCTTTCCCGTCCTCGACACGCTGTCGTTTTAGGCCCAGCGCGGTCCCAGGATCTTGCGCGATCGCCGCGCGCCGCACCTTCAGCCCTTCCTCGCCGGGCGAAAGGCTCGCTTTCGCATGCGGCCCTTCGGTGTCGTCGCGGTCATCTCGCCGTGGAACTATCCGCTGTCCCTTCCTCTCTGCCAGATCGCGACGGCGATCTACGCGGGCAACACGGTCGTCTTCAAGCCGTCTCCACTGACTCCGCTCGTCGGCGAGGCGATCGTCGAGCTCTTTCACGATGCCGGATTCGATGAGGGCGTGTTGAGCATCGTTCACGGCGGGGCCGACGTCGGTGAGGCTCTCATCGACCAGGAGAAGGTGCGACTCGTCTCTTTTACGGGCGGAACGACCGGTGGGCGGGGCGTCATGGCCGCGGCGGCGCGCGGGCCGAAGAAGGTCCTCCTCGAGCTCGGCGGTAAGGATCCCGCGATCGTTCTCGAGGACGCCGACCTCGAGCGTACGGCCCGCGGTATCGCGTGGAGCTCGATGATGAACGCCGGTCAAACTTGCGCGTCGATCGAGCGTGTCTTCGTCGCGAAGTCGATCTACGATCAGCTCGTCGAGCGATTGACGAGCGAGGTCGCGAAGATCCGTATCGGAGATCCTCTCTCGGACGAGACCGACATGGGGCCGCTCGTCGCCGACTTTCAGCGCGACAAAGTGCTCGCACACATCGAGGACGCGCGGACTCGCGGCGGAGAGATCGCGACGGGAGGCGGGCGCCGAAGCGACTGCGGCGAGCTCTTTCTCGAGCCGACCGTGCTGCTCTCACCGCCCCGGGACGGTCTCGTCTCGTGTGAGGAGACCTTCGGTCCGCTCCTCTCGGTCGAGCCCGTCGAGGACGACGCCGAGGCTCTCCTGCGAGCAAACGAGACGGCGTTCGGGCTTACGGCGTCGGTCTGGTCGCGAAATCACGAGCGTGCTCGTCGACTCTCGGAAAAGCTCGAGTGCGGCGTCGTTACGGTCAACTCGCACCTGACGAGCTTCGCCGAGCCCAACAGCATCTGGGGCGGGGTCAAGGCGTCGGGCTTCGGTCGTACGCACGGTCCTTTCGGTCTCCTCGAGGCGGTGCAGCCTCAGTACCTCGACGCCGACCACTCATCGCGACCCGAGATGTGGTGGTACCCCTACACGCCGAGGTTCCTCGGCATCCTCGAAGAGCTGTTCACTTTCCTCGGCAGCTCGTCAGCGAGAGTGCGGATCGCCTCGGCGCTCCGGTTCGTGCCGCAGCTCGGCTACCTCGCGAAGCACCTACCGATCTTCCGGATGGGGCCCGGACTCTCACGCTACCTTCGTTGATCAGAACGCCGAGAAGAGCACGTTCGTGAAGGAGCTGATCGGCGCCTGCTCCCGCAGGTCCTCGAGAGACTCTCTGGCGATGACGAGGATTCGAGTGACCTCGTCCCAAGCTGCCTCGTCGTGAATGAGCTTGCCGAGGAAGCCTTCGCCGCGGTTGATCTTCGCCGTGACCGCTTGGACGTCGCTCATCGCGAGTTCGGCCTTGTCGAGGAGTCGAATCGCCTTCTCACGCATCTCGCGGTCTTTGAGCAGCGCCGCGACGAGCCCTTCGCCGCTCGAGGCCGAATCGGCGATCTTGTTCGCCTTCGCGAGGACATCGCGGAGATCTTGGCGCATCTCCTCGTCGTGGAGGAGCGCCGCGACGACTCCCGTCGTCTTCGACTCGGGCGAGACGGCCGTGCCGACGTCATCGGTGATCTGAACGACGCGTTTCTTGAGACTCGGGTCCTGAACGAGCGCGGTCAAGAGCCCTTCGCCTCCGCGGAGATCGCCGACGAAGGACTTCGCCTCCTCGATCAGATCGCGTCCGTCGTTCGCGACGTTCTTGTCGTTGACGAGCGCGCCGAGGAGCCCTTCTCCGCTGTCGATGCTCGCGAGGATCTTGTGAATGCCTTCGAGATTGTCCTTCACGCTGATACGGTTTTCGCTGATGACTTGCGAGAGGAGCGCCGCGAGCCGGGAGACCTCGTCGAAGACGTCTCCTTGCGCCTTTCCGTTGTAGACGTAGCCTTCCCGCGACTGCGGCAGGGTGCCGGGTTGCGGACGAATCTCGAGGATGCGTCCGCCGAGCGGGCCGGCGCTTCGGATCGAGAAGATCGTCTCCTCCGTGAGCTGGCCGCTGAGGTCGTGATCGAGGCTGAGGCGAACGAGCACGCTGTGCCCGCGTCCGCTCGGATCGGCGCCGTAGTTGATGTCCTCGACCTGTCCGACCTGAACGCCGTGAATCAGGACTGGCTCGCCTCGGCGGAGGTTGTCGACGGTCGGGAAGCGCACGTCGATGGCGTAAGCGGTCTTCCACGGAGCGCGCTCGAGCCACAGTGTCGCGTAGGCGATGATGGCGAGGCTTCCGAGGAATACGGCTCCGACGATGAAGTCGCGGGTCTTGGTCGTCTTCGGCATCGAGCTCCTCTTTTCAGGGAGTTCCGCTCGCGCTCTGGCTTTCGATCGGATAGCTCGAGCCTCAGGACTCGAGCGCGAGCGGGCCGTCCGTCCTTCCTTCGATGAATTGCCGGACGATCGGATCATCGGTCGTTCGAATCTCGTCCGGCGTGCCGATCGTGTGGATGCGTCCTTCGTAGAGCATCGCGATGCGGTCGGCGATTCGATACGCGCTTTCCATGTCGTGGGTGACGACAATCTGGGTCGTCTTGAGGACCTGGCCCGTGCGGATGATCAGATCGTTGATCGTGTTTGCGATCACGGGATCGAGGCCCGAGGTCGGCTCGTCGTAAAG
>CAYZGY010000071.1:0-1468 GCA_964478085.1 uncultured Planctomycetia bacterium | reverse complement strand
AATCGACGCGCGGGCGAGCGCCGCGCGCTTCTTCATGCCTCCGGAAATCTCGGAGGGGTACTTTTCACGTGACTTCTCGAGCGCGACGAGGCGCAGCCGCTCGTTGACTCGCGTGTCGATCTCGGCGTCGCTCAAGCCGGGCTCGTGGACGCGCAGCGGCAGCGCGACGTTGTCGGCGAGAGTCATCCAGTTGAGGAGCGCTCCCGACTGAAACAGAAATCCGAGACGTTTGAGGAGAGCGAGGCGATCCTCCTTCTCGACCTTCGCGACGTCCTTGCCGAATACGCGGACTTCGCCGCGATCGGGAAGCTCGAGTCCGACGATGTGACGCAGAGAGACGCTCTTCCCCTGTCCGCTGCGACCGATGATCACGAGAGTTTCGCGTTCGCGGACCTCGAGGTCGACGCCGCGCAGAATCGACACGGGACCGAACGACTTGTGAACGTCGACGAGCTCGACGGCCGCCGACGACGATGCGGGCGGCTCGTCGGTCTGTCGGGTTTGCTCGGTGGTTTCCGTCATCGCGGGCGTCTCACCACTGGAACTCGAAGCAGAGGAAGGTGATGAAATAGCCGAGAATGATGATCAGGAGGAACGAGGTCACGACGCTGCGTCGCGTCGCGAGGCCGACGCCGATCGCGCCGCCCGTCGCGCGCAGGCCCTGCGAGCAGCCGACGGCGGCGATGACGATGCCGAAGACGAAGGCCTTGAGGAGTCCGGTGTAGATGTCCTTGAGAGCGAGGAAGGCCTCGACGTCCGAAACGAATCCGTCGAGCGTCACGCCGAATCGTGCCGAGCTGATCAACGCGCCACCGAGCGTCCCGACCACGACGACGTAGATGGTGAGGACGGGCGTCATGATCCCGAGCGCGATCAGTCGTGGCAGCACGAGGAAGCGAGCGGGATCGATGCCCATGACGTCGAGGGCGTCGATCTCCTCCGAGACCTTCATCGTGCCGATCTCGGCGGCCATGGCGGAGCCGACGCTCGCCGCGATGGTCAGGGCCGTCATGAACGGGCCCATCTCGCGCGCCATCGAGATCGCGATGACGCGGCCGATGAGTCGCTCTTGGCCGAGCTCCTCCAGAGCGATGCCCGTGTTCATCGCGACGATCGCACCCGTGCAGATCGCGACGATGAGCGTCACGGGGATCGACTGGATGCCGCAGACGTAGAGCTGACGGAAGAGGTCGGCGATCGCTTGGCGCGATGCGAGCCCGGGCAGCTGCCGCGCGGTGTGCGTGAGCAGACCGATGCTGTATCCGGCACCGAGGGCCGAATCCGCGAGGAGTCCACCGAGCTTCGGAATCAGGCTGGTCATTCGACGCGCCAGAGATTCGAGAGGACCCGCGCCGTTCCACCAGGCGTTCGAGTCGGGTCACCACCAAGGAATCCAAAGGATTCTCAGGACCAGCTTATCGTCCGCGCTTCCATACTCAAGCAGGCCTCCGAGGAGACTGAAGAGATA
>CAYZGY010000070.1:0-16268 GCA_964478085.1 uncultured Planctomycetia bacterium | reverse complement strand
CTGAGTATCAGCCCGGCCATCGGCAGCGAGTTCGGAGTCTCCGCGCACAGCGGCGCGTACCACGAACCGGGCGACAACAACATGACGACCGGCGCGATCGACGGCCTCATCACGATCCCGCAGTTCGAGGTCGTCGACATTCCGGTCGGGCCGATCGAGATCCAGGGTGAAGGCGCCTACGCGTGGATCGAACGCAACACCTTCGCACGCATGAGCGGAGTTCCCGGCGACCTCTGGGGCTACTACGTCCAGGCGAACTACCACTTCATGCCGCAGTGCCTCATCGATTGGTGCCCGATCCTCTTCTTTCCCGAAGGGACGTTCACCTTCGTCGTGCGCTGGGATCAGGTCAACCTCGACGGATCCCGCATGAAGCGAACGACGTTTGGCCTCAACTACCGCCCGGTCGAGTCGACCGTGTTCAAGCTCGACTTCCAGTACAACAACGGAACGGGGAACGCAGACCCCTCGGCGGATGACGACGCGATTGTCTTCTCGATCGCGAGCTTCTTCTAAGAGCTCGCTCTCCATATTGCCTTTCCTTGCCGTCTTGGCGTACGCGTTGAGCTCCTGCTCTCCGCGCGCGCCTCGCGGTGATGATACGCCCGGCGAGATCTCGGGCGATCCGAAGGCCGATTTCTACACGACGACCTACCTCAGCGAGGCCGAGGCCCTCGGCGTCGTGTTTCCCGATGCGGCCCGCGTCGTCAAGACGAGCTTTCGCCTCTCGGACGAAGAGTACACGAAGGTCCATGGCCTCGTCCGCCAACGCGTTGCACGGAGGGACTTCGACGTCTACCTCGGCCTCGAGCCCGACGGCTCGCTCAACGGCTACGCGGTGATTCACCGAGAGATCGGCAAGTTCAAGTACATCACGTTCATCGTCAGCGTCGAGCCCGATGGAAGCGCCCGCCGCGTCGCGGTGCTCGTCTATCGCGAGTCTCGTGGCGGCGAGGTCGCCCGGCGCCGATTCCTCGTCCAGTACGACGGTAAGACGATCCGCGCGCCGCTGAGCATGAACCGCGACATCATCAACATCTCGGGCGCAACGATGTCGGTCCGCGCGATGAACCGCGGAGTGAAGAAGGTGCTCGCCGTCGTCGAGACGATCTTCCGCGAGAACCCCGAGCGCCTGAAATCCGCGATCGCGTCGGGCTTGGAGGTTCAGCGCCACGTCGCGGCGCGACAACACAGCCGCGATAGTCGCCTCGTCATGGGCAGCCTCTGCGAGATCGAAGCCTATGGCGACGATGGCGCAAGGGTCTCCCGGGCTGTCACCGCAGCCTTCGACGAAGTCGAACGCATCGACATGCTCCTGAGCGACTATCGTACCGACAGCGAGCTGTCGCTGATTTCGCGCGAGGGCGCGTCCCGCGAAGTTCCGGTCAGCGAGACGACCGCCGAGTTCCTGAAGCACGCCGCCGAGATCTCGAAAGCGAGCGAAGGCTCCTTCGATCTGACCGTCGCGCCGCTCGTCGACTCGTGGGGCTTTCGCGGTGGAACGGCACGTCGCCCGAGTCCGCAGGAGATCGACGAGCTTCGACGCCTCGTCGACTACCGCGGCGTCGAGCTGCTCGGCGATGCCGAGACGGGGTATCGCGTACGGCTCGCCCGCGAAGGCGTGTGCCTGGATCCAGGCGGTCTCGGCAAGGGCTTCGCCGTCGATCGCGCCATCGCCCTCCTCGAGGCTCACGGAGTCCGCTCGGCGCTCGTCAACTTCTCCGGCTGCTTCTTCGCGCTCGGCCGACCGCCGAATCGCGAAGCGTGGACGGTCGCGGTACGTGATCCGTCCGACCCGAATCGTATCCTCGGGACGATGGGGCTTCGCGACGAAGCGCTTTCGACGAGTGGAGGCTACGAGCGATTCGTCGAGATCGACGGAGAGCGCCTCGGCCACGTGCTCTCCCCTTCGACGCTCGAGCCCGTCCCCGGCGTCATCGGCGCCATCGTCCGTGCTCCGAACGCGACTCTCGCCGACGGTTGGTCGACGGCCTCGACCGTCCTCGGCAAGGACGCTATCGCCCTCTTGGAAAAGAGCGAAGAGCTCGACGGCCTCATCGGTCTTCGATCCGGCCTTCACGCGACGACGCGATTTCGCGTCGCGCAGAACCCCACGAACTGAGAAGCCAGATGCGCATCCTCCTCCTTTCGAGCGCTGTCCTCACCGTCCTCTCGACGGTCGGTTGCACGACGACGGGCTCCACGTCCGCGCGCGGCGGCAGCTGCTGCGGCAGCGTCAAGAAGGTGACTGACGCCGACGTACCTTCGGGTCGATCGGACGAGCCTGATGTCGCACTCTCGCCTACGGGTGACCTCTTCGGCACGTGGGCCGTCGTCAACGACGGCAACGGCCAGTCGGACGTCATCTTCGCCAGCTATCGCGAAGAGAACGCGACGTGGGAACAGCACGTGCGGCTCAATTCGAAGCCGGGTTCCGCGGTCGCCGGCCGGCAGGTCGGCCCGCGCCTCGTCTCGACGAAGGAGGGATACGTCGTCGTTTCGTGGGTCGATCGCGGACGCGATCCGAACGGGGACGTCGTCGTCGCTCGCTCGACGGACGGCGGACGTTCCTTCACCGATCCGGTTCGTGTCAACGACGACCCGACGAACGAGGTCGGTCAGGAGTACCACGACATCGCGATCTCTCCCGACGGCACGATCTGGGTCGCCTGGCTCGACGAGCGCGACGCACCGGAGTCGTACGTAAACCAGAAGCAGCTCTACCTCGCCTGCTCGCGAGACGGTGGCCAAACCTTCGAGAAGAACCGGAAGCTGACGACGGGCGCTCGCGGAGTCTGCCCCTGTTGTCGACCTTCGCTCGCCACGTCGGCCGACGGCTCGATCCACGTAGTCTTCCGTGATCGCGAGGGCGACCATCTCTTCATTCGCGTATTGTCGAAGCACGCGGGTGAGGACGAGTTCTCCGCGCCGGTAACCGTCTCGAAACCGTGGAAGCTCCCCGCCTGCCCCGTCAACAGTCCGCAGATCGCGTCGGACGGAAACGGCACGCTCTGGGTGCTCTGGGTCGACGAGAGCGAAGGAAGCGCCAAGCTTTACTGGGCCCGCTCGACCGATCACGCGCGTCGCTTCGAAACGACGGGGCGCATCGAGGATTTGATGGGCCCCGAGGACGCGGGAGCTTCTCACCTCACGCTGACGGCCCGCCGGGGAGTGAACTCTCGAGCGAGCGAGGCGATCGCCAGCTGGGAAACGACGATGGGGCAGATTTGCATGGCGCGACTCCCGCGCGACGGTTCCCCCGAAGTCGTCAACTCGTTCGTCGTCGCCGGCGATCTCGAGAGCATCACGCGCAGCCCGGCGCTGGCCTCCTCGAGCGGTTACGTCGGGCTCTGCTGGGTCAGCGACGACGCGACCGCGCCGCCACACGTCGACCGGTTTCCTTGGAACGGTCTCCCGAAGCCGCGTTTCGGTGCCGGCGGGAGCGCGAAACTTCGCAGCTCGTACGAGGGACGTTAGGGGTCTGTTGAAGAAGTCGATTCGGCGTCCAAGCGGCCGATTCGCCCGAGCTCTTCGTCGCTGAAACTCGCCAATGCTCCAGAGCTGCCGCCGCACGAGCGGGAGACGTTTCTCGAGAACGCGTCCGGTAACGATCCCGATCTCCGTCGCGACGTCGAGGAGCTCATCGCGCAAGACGACGCGGGGAGCCCTCGGAGCCCCTCCGGATCGCGGGTGAAGCCATCGAGCAGCTCACGCGAGTACTCGAGAAGAATTCGCAGAATCAGAGAGCTCGTCGCCTCCTTCGCGATGCGCGTTGGGCCGAATCCGGCGCACTCTCTCGCAAGAACGATCCTCGACTCGCTCGTGATCGACATCGAGAACAACGGCTCCCTGAACTTCGCGGCGGCGTCGATTCTCGCCGCACACGAAGAGACTCGCTCGCGCGGTGTCGACCTCCTCCTCCGCGCAGAGAAGTGCGGCTTTTTCCACTCGGCTGAGAATCGAGAGCTGCTGAGGGCGAGGCCCGATCTCGCCCGGCTCAGCGATCCACGTGTCGACGCGCTCCGATCGCGAGGTTCCCAAAAAGCTCCTTCGACGGAGAATCCATCCGATCGTAGATGCGTGCCGACTCGCACGCTCAGATGGCTCTTCTCTCATGAGCCCACGACGTTCGATGCTTCAGAGACCGAGAATAGGCGTTTGCGTCTTCGCCTTGCTGCTCATCGGCTGTCGACTCGCCTCACGCGACGAGTCGAAGACGCCCGAGAGTTCGACGTCGCCGCCGAGCCGGCGGGACGTGAAGCTTTCGTCTGCCGAGCTTCAAGAGCGACTCTACGACTTCTCCTCGCGCTTCGCGGCTCGCGTCGTTGCCGCGGCTGACCTGATTCGCAGCGAAGCGACCGAGGCACGCGTGCGCCGTGCGTCGGTCCATTGGAAGATCCTCGCGGTCGAGTACTCGCGCGAAGCGGTGTTCCAAACCGAGCCCGTCGCCGCGTTCGTCGACGTCTGGGCACTCAGCTTTCAGCTCTACGACTTTCTGAGGGAAGGCGAGGGCAAAGATCTCTTAGGCGAGCAGTGACGCGATTTCCATTCTCAACTTGCTCTTCGGGCAGGACGAGGTACCAAGCTGCATGAAATCTCTCGACGTCAACGACGACGGCTCGAACGACATATCCGAAGCGGTGGCCCTGCTCCTCCACCTCTTCGTCGGATCATTCGTGCCCGCCGATCCCTTCGAGACCTGCGGGCACGACGAGACCGAAGATTCGCTCTCGTGCGATAACTTCGACGCGTGCGCTTGACCCGGATCAGTTCTCGAGAAGACCGAGGGGATTCTCACGCGTCGTGAGCGGCAGGTCGACCGGTCGCCGGTGACGGTGCGACTCGAAGACCGAGACGATCATCTCCGTCGCGCCGCGAGCTGCTCGGTCGTCACACAGCGCCTTCGTGTCACCCTCGATCGCGGCGAGGAGATTTCGCACCGCGGCGTAGTGGCGCTTCCCCCAGGGCCCCTTGAGCGGCTCCGGCTTGTCGATCCCCGCGGAGGAGACGTCCTGCCACTTCTTGCCGCTACGCCCCGGTGACCAGCTCGGGTCGCCGAGGTACTTGACGTCGGCCATCGGCCCTTCCTGGATCTCGATAACGCCGCGCGAACCGAAAACCTGCAGGCCGTAGCGCCAAGGATTGCCGCGCTGATTCTTGTACGAGTGGAAGTGCGACGTCGATCCATCGGGCATTCCCCACATCGCGCGCACCGCGTCGCCTGCGAGGAGCCCCGTGCCGACGGGTCCCTTGCGCACGTGCTTCTTCGTCACCGGCTGCCCGCCCTGCGTGACGGACGCGAAGCACCACTTCGGGTGCCCACCGATCGCGCGGATCATGTCCATCACGTGCGTGCCGAGCACCCAGAGGTCCTGCCCGCCGCCGCGGCCATCCTCCTTGCCGCGGCCTCGGTATTCGAGCACCCTGCCGATCGCCCCGTCGTCGATGAGCTTCTTCGCCATCGCGAGCTTCGGGCTGAACCGCGTCGGAAGCGCGAATGCGAACTTCACCTTGTTCTTGTCGCAAGCCTCGACGACGGCATCGGCGTCGGCGAGCGTCGGACAAAACGGCTTCTCCATGTAGATGTGCGCGCCGTTCGAAGCGGCCGCGACGGCCATGTCGCGATGCTCGTCGATGAAAGTGGGGCAGATCGCGACAATGTCGGGCTTCGTCGACTCGAGCATCTTTCGATAGTCGGCAAAGGTGTCCTTCACGCCGTGACGCTTCGCCGCTCGCGCGCGCCCGCCCTCTTCGACGTCGGCGATGGCGACGATCTTGCAGTTCGGGAAGTCTCGGAACGCGCCGTCGACATCGTGGCCGTACCCGCCACGCCGAGAGTTCCCGATGATCCCGACGCGATAACTTTTCGTGCTGTCTCCCTCGAGTGCCGAGAGAATCGACGGTGACCCAGCGACGAGCGCTCCCGCCGTCGCGCCGCTCAGGAATCCCCTTCTCGAGAGCTGGCGAGTCGTCGTCCGTTCCGAATTCTTCATCGTGACCTCTTCCCCGTCCTTGCGAGATGTCTCAACCCGATCGAATTCACGTTATTCGCCGGCGCCTCGGGGGTCAACCGGCGCGCAGGAATCGATTACAATCGGCGCCTCGATTTCTTTCCCTTTCACGCAGAGCACCATGACCGAAATCTCCTCCGACACCCGCCCGATCGCTATCGTCACCGGCGCCGGCTCCGGCATCGGCCGCAACGTCTCTCTGACACTTCTCGAGGAGGGCTTCTCGGTCGTTCTCGCCGGCCGTCGACTCGAAGCGCTCGAGGAGACCCGCGAACTCGCCGGCGAAAACGCGGTACACGCCCTCTCGGTTCCGACCGACGTCTGCGACCGAGACTCGGTCAGCGCGCTCTTCGCCAAGACTCGAGAGATCTTCGCTCGCCTCGATGTGCTCTTCAACAACGCGGGCATCTCTGCGCCTCCCGTCCTCCTCGAGGACCTCTCCTTCGAAGATTGGCAGCGCAGCGTCGATACGAATCTCACGGGGCCGTTCCTCTGCACGCAGGAGGCGTTCCGCGTGATGAAATCGCAGGACCCTCGAGGCGGTCGTATCATCAACAATGGATCGATCTCGGCGCACGTGCCGCGACCGAACTCCGTCGCGTACACGGCGACGAAGCACGCGATCTCGGGACTGACGCGCTCGACGTCACTCGACGGCCGGAAGTACGGTATCGCGTGCGGTCAGATCGACATCGGTAACGCCGCCTCGTCGATGACCCAGAAGATGTCGCAGGGCGTACCGCAAGCGAACGGAGAGATCGCCGTCGAGCCGACGATGGACGTCGCGAACGTCGGCCAGGCCGTCGCGTACATGGCGAAGCTTCCGCTCGACGCCAACGTCCTCTTCATGACGGTGATGGCGTCGACCATGCCGTACGTCGGTCGAGGCTAGTCCGCCCCGACTCCTCCCCCATTCAACCCGAGCGGATTCGTTCTCTCGGTGTCGGACAACCTCCGATCCAAGGACCACCATCAGCCCCTACCCGATGCGCCCGGGCTACACCCGCTCTCAAACCATTGGCGAAAACGAGACCTCGACGCTCCCGAGCTTCTCGATCCCGGCCGAAACACTCTGCCCGGCTTTGACGGGAGAGAGCCCGGTGCACGAGCCTGTCGTCACGATATCGCCCTGACGAAGTCCGCGCGGCGCCGCCTCCGAGTGATTCGCGAGCCAGGTCACCGCCGCGAGAGGCGTGCCGAGGACGGAGACGCTGCTCGACCCTTCTGCGACGGCCTCTCCATCGACGGTCAGCTTCGCGGCCACGTCCGACAGGTCGAGATCACGCCAATCGGTGACCCGCGAGCCGCACACGAAGCTCGAGTTGATCCCGCTGTCGCCGATGACGAGCGGACCGTTTCCTTTTACGCCACCGGCGAAACGTGCTGCGACGATCTCGAAGGCCGCCGCGAACCACTCGACAGCGTCTGCGACGTCGTCTCCGCTGTAAGGCTCGGAGCGTGACGGAAGATCGGCGCGCATGCCTGCTGCGATCTCCGTCTCGATGAGAAAGGCTTGGCCGCTCGCGAGCGCGACGTCGGCGCCCGACTCGACACACCACCGGGAGAACATCGGACCGAGAAACGCACCCGGTACTTGCAAGACGTCGATCGCGCCTTGAGTCGTCGCGCCGAGCTTGTAACCGGCAACCGTCGCTCCGTCAGCCTCGGCGATCCGAGTGATCGCGTGCTGAAGCGCGTACGCGCTCGCCTCGTCGGTCGGCGCATCACCGGCGGGAACTTCGACGATCTCTCCGGCGAGGCGCGCTCGCCACAAACTCTCTGCAAGAACTCGGCTCATGTCTCGACTCCGTAGCTGAAACTCTCTGGAACGGCACTTGATAGCACGTTTTTGGCGAAAGGGGGTACAATGCGTCGCGACAAATACTTCGGGGCACCCCGATTCCACTCCCCAGGTCTCGTCTCATGAATCCGACGCACGCAGCCTTGCGAGTCATCGCGAAGATGGCTCTTTCGGACGGAAAAATCTCACCGGAGGAGCGCGAGCTCCTCGAAGAGCTCACGGCGACCCTTGCTGGTGAGAATGAGATCGATACACTCATCGCCGATGTCGCGACGCAATCGCTCGAAGAGCTTACGGCCTCGGTCGAAAAGTACGAAGATCGCTTCTTCATCGCGCTGCGGGCTTACTCGATGGCGCACGTTGACAATCACTTCGACGCTGAGGAAGAGAAGCTCTACGAACGACTCATCGATTCGTTCGAGATCACCACACAGGACCGTCAGCTCATCCGTCGCTGCGAGGCACTCTCCCGCGCGCCGAACCCACAGCCGCCCGAGGGGCGCGTCGCCGAGCTCTTCGAAAGATCCTCCTTCGCCTGTTGATCGAGCGCGCTTCGTGAAACACACAGCTGCTGCCCCGATCAAGATTCTGTTCTACGCGATCAACGGAACCGGCCTCGGCCACCTCTCGCGCCTGCTCGCGATGGCCCGAACCGCTCGCGACCTCGTCCAGGCGCTCGGTCATCGTGCCGAGTTCCAATTCTTGACGACGAGCGAAGCCCCCGAGATCACGTGGGACTTCCCCGTCTACAAGCTCCCTTCGAAGACGGTTGTCGCCGACTCCGGCAGCTCGCCGCGGCCCTCAGCGGCGAACCCCAAGCTGCGGATATCGAATCTCGTCGCGGGCTTTCGCCCCGACGTGCTCGTGCTCGACACGATTCCCGAAGGCTCCTATCGCGAATTCCTGTTCCTACGAGACTACGCGAAGCGCTGCGCGTTCGTCGACCGCCACAAGAAGCGCGCATGGTCCGAGAGCGACACACACCTATCGCATCTATCCTTGTACGATTTAGTGCTCGTTCCGGATCACGAGTCGGCGAAAGCGCGTTATCCGACCTCACGCGCTGTCACCGATCGCCGACGCTTCATCGGTCCCGTTCACGGATTCGACGCGCGACGCGCGCAAACTCGGACCGAAGTGCGTGAGCAGTTCGACGCCGCGCCCGACGAGCGGCTCGTCTACGTGTCAGCGGGCGGCGGAGGTGATGCGAAGGCGACGCAGGATCTCGAGACGATCCTCGAGGTGCTCTCGGAAGATCCGAAGAACAGAACGATCGTTGGATACGGTCCGCTCTACCGCGGACGCAAGATGTACCGTTCGCGCGTCATCCCGTACGCCGACGCGAATGCGAGCGCGATCTTCCCGGGCATCGACCTGGCGATTTCGGCCGCGGGATACAACACCTACCAGGAGCTCCTCGCAGCACGCGTCCCGACGATCTTCTTCGCGCAAGAAAAGGGAATGGATCGCCAGGACGAACGAGTTCTGTCCGGTCTGGAAAGTGGCTGGCACGGATCGATCAACGCGGTCGAGCCGAACTTGCTGCGCGCCGAGATCGACCGTATTACCCGACCCGAAGAGCTGGTGGCGATGCGCGATGCGCTCGAGACTCGCCCGCAGGCCGAGGGTGCGCTTCGCGGCGCGGTAGAGCTCTTGCGCCTCCACTCGTCGATCGATCGATCACCACTCGACTCGCGCTCGATCGTCTCGGCGGCACTCGCTCGACAATCGTGGGAAGGCGTCCCGGGCGAGACAGAATTCGTCGACTGTTTTCGCAACGCGGCTCTGTGGGACGAGCTGACGCGCTCCGACCTTTCGCGACTTCTCGCAGCCGACGAGGACGTCGCGGCGTGGCACGCGAAGACTCCGCCGCCCCCGGAGTCGGCGAGGTCTCTCGAACGCGGTGTGCAATTGGCGCACTTCCAGCGCTCGATCGAGATGCGTGACGGCGAGTGGCGCGCTTTTCTCAAAGATTTCTTGGCCGACGCGCCCGCTCGTGGGCCAGACGTCGTCGAGTCGCTCCTGCGCATCCTCGACGTTTGCCTCACGGAAGTCGTCCGCGCGCATCCGGGCGACGCCGGTGCCGAATTCCTGCGCGAGTCGCGAGATCGGCATCGAGCGATCGACCTTGCTTCCTCATTGCAGGAATGGGCCGCTGAGAGAGAAGAATCGCCGGGCCACGACAATTCCCGAAACGGACAACACGGAGTGGTGGGACATGCGAACGAAGAGTGACGGAATCGCCGCGGCTCGCGGCGCGATTCAGAACTACCAAGAGCAGGCCGACGATCTTCGACGCGAGCTCGACGCGGTCCGCGCGGACCGTGCCGACAACGAACGCCAGCTTCGCGAGACCACCGAGAACCTCGCGACCGGCTTGCTGCCGACCCACGAGATCTCCGACGTCGAGAACGCCAAGCGCCAGACCGGAGCGAGCCACCTCAGGCAACACCTCAAAGAGCTCGACAAGCAACGAGCGGAGAGCCAGGCTCGGGTCGCGGAGATCGGCGCCGACGAACGCTACGTCCGGCGAGAGCTGCTCATCCATCCGACGACGGGAGACTACTCCCAGAAGATCCGCGAGGAATCCGAGAACCTCGAAGCGTTTCGCGCACGCGAGGCAGAGTTCTCGTTCTCCGAGTTCCTTTGGCTCTACCGTCGCGGCTACCACCAGGAGAAGCAGGCGGGTGTGTTCACGTCATTGTGGCGCGTCGTCACACTCGCTTCGCATCGCGAGGAGAAGGCGCTCGGAATCGTGCGACAGAAGCTCGGGTCGAAGGAGTTCCGAGATCTGGCGTTCGACTACGACGAGACACGCGAAGGTGTGCGTCGTCACGAGCACGAGCTCGCGGCCTGGCAGGAAAAGAAACAGGAAGTCCTCGATCTCATCAGCGAACGCGAAGAGCTCCTGACGTGGATCGAGAACTTCCCCGACGAATCCGTCCGAGCTTTGCGCATTCAGCTCGCGGGACATCTCGAAGGCTGCGACTTCGAGGTGCTGCACGGCATGGTCGACGCGCCCCACCGGGTCATGACCGGAAAGTGCCACGCGCTGACGAAAAAGACCGAGTACCTCGACAACTTGAAACGCTTTCTTCGCGCGGAGATCTCCGATCGCGAAGATCGTATCGCGAGCATCGGTCGCGTCCAGCGCAAGTGGTCGCGCAAGCCGTACGGAATGCTGCGAGGCGACAAGACGAAGTGGCTCGTCGACGTGCCGAACGTGAAACGCGAAAGCACACGCAAGCGTGTCGGCTGGTCGCGTACGATCCATCACAACGTCTACGTTTACGACAACTACGACCACTACTCGGTCTTCCTCTCCCATGGCCACTTCCTCCCTTACGACGCCTTCGCGTACGGCGGCGAGGAGCGCATGCCGTACGAAGGGTTCAGCCGCACTGTCATTCCCGAGCTCGACGAGTACCGCGATGAGTTCGGAATGGAGAAAGCCGACTACACCCCCTTCGAGGAGCAGATCGAGGAGCACCACGAAGAGTTCGCGGAAGGCGAAGGCGAGAAGAGCTGGAACGATATCCAAACCGAGCTCGACGCGGCGGAGGAAGGGTCGGACGTGTTTGACGACGTGGCCGAGGCCGCAGCCGCAGAAGCGCTCGTCGACGAGATGGTCGACGACGCCGACGGTGATTTCGAAGACGCGTCGTAGGACGATCGTCATGACCGCGAAGATTCGCGCCGAGCAGCCTGGCGACGCCGAGGGAATCCGAGCCGTCCTCCTCGATGCCTTCGAGCCGGACAGCGAAGCGCGACTCGTCGACGCGCTTCGCGCAGCCGAAGCGATGACTGTCTCGCTCGTCGCCGAGATCGAAGGAAAGATCGTCGGTCACATCGCGTTCAGCCGCGTCTCGATCGAGTCGAACCCTTCAGCGCTCGAATGTCACGGTCTCGCGCCTCTCTCCGCATTTCGAGTTCGCACGCTGAGCTCAGCGTCGCTCGACGACGCATCCGGTGCCGTCGAGAATCACCAAACCTTCAGGATATTTGAGGACGAGTAGGAGACGCGACGCTTGCAGGACACTTCGACACTGAGAACCCGTTTGGAGCTCGCGGACGGAACGATACTGAGATCGCCGTCTTCGTGGGAGATCTCGGAGAGCCTCCGTTCGCTCGAGCCGGAAGAGAACAACTTCGCGATCCTGGCGACGGCGGACGAGGTCTACATCCAAACTGCGACCGACGAAATCGACAGCTGGGTGCTGGAGTACCGCGACGGCTCCGCCGACCGCCACTTCGGCGCAAGCGTATCCGACGTCGAGAGAATCATCAGCGCATTCACTCGATACGCTGAAGGTGATCGGTCCTGGCTGGAGGACTTCCAGTGGGAACCGGTCAGCCTGTGAACAGGCGCCACTGATCGAGCCCTACGACCAGATCGGCCCCTGCCAGCCCGTTGAAAAAGTCGATTCGACGTTCAAGCGGCCGATTCGCTCGAGCTCTTCGTCGCTGAAACTCGCCAATGCTCCACCTGCCGCGGCAATTCTCCGATCGCAGCCGATCGGCCTTGACTCCCGACTTGCTCCCAGAATTCGAGATCGAAACTCCGACCAGCTCGCTCCAATGGAACCAACCTTGCCATCACGACTCGTTTCGACTTGTGTGTACTCTCGGCGTTTCGATCCAACGAGCACTCCGTGTACTTCGTGACTCTCAGATCATTAGTAGCCGATCAGAGTCGTTCACGCTGAGAGAATCAGCGGCCAGGCACGATCGACGCGACCCCAGCCCGTGCGCGCGCGATCGCGAAGTCGACGAGCTTCTGCGATCGGAAGAAGCCGGGCCACATGTTGTGACCTTGCCCTTTCGGGACCTCGAGCTCGAGGAGCTTGGCTGAACCGGCCTCCTCGTAGATCTTCGCGAGGGCACCGGAGTTCGCTTCGAGCGGCACGACTTTGTCGACGTCTCCGTGGATCAGGAAGGCGGGAATCTTCGCGCGTGCGAGAACGGAGGCTCGCGCGATCGGATTGTACTTCGCGAGGTTCTTTTCGAGATCCTGTAGCGTCATGCCGTAAGCCGGCGCAGCACGCTTCAGGCCGGGGTAGCTGCGTAGATCGAACACGGGATAGATGCCCGCGATTCCGGAGACCTTCTTCGGGTTCTGAATCGCCCACGCACTGACGAAGAGTCCACCGCGACTCCGACCGAGCAAGCACGGGCGCGGCGCGTAACCCCGCTTCTGGGTCATCTCGACCCAGAGCTTCGAGAAGAGCTCCTGGCTCTTCGGATTGCCGTGCACGTCTCGCGCATCAATTCCGGCGACTGCGACTCCCGCGGTTAGGAACTTCTCGTGCATCCACTTCTCCGCCCGATCGGGTAGCCCCGGGAGAGTCGGCGAGTAGATGATCCAGGGCTGCGGCTTCGAGCGCAGCTCCTTCGGCGGCAAGAGGACAAACGCAGGACGGCCCGCGACGAGGAACGACTCACCGGGAAGGATCAGATTCTTGACGGGCTTCTTCGGCTTCTTCGGCTTCTCGGGAACCTTCGGGAGATCGCTGCGCGCAAGGATTTGAATCGAGCTCCACTTCGCGTTCCACGCTTCGGCCAGTGCTTTCACACGTTCGGGCTGCGCCGCGGCGAGATTCTTCGTCTCGGCACGATCCCTCGCGAGATCGAAGAGCTCCCACTCGTCGCCCTTCGCGGCCACGAGCTTCCAGTCGCCTCGACGAATCGCTCGATGGCCTTCGTGCATCCACCAGAGATCGCGCGGGTGCGCCGTGTCTCCCGACGTGATCGTCGAGCGGAGCGATCCACCGGGAACTTCGGCGATCGGTCGGCCTGGGACGACCTTCCCGAGGTCGACGCCAGCCAGGTCGACGATCGTCGGAAAGATGTCGACGACGTGTCCGACCTGTTGCCGATTCGCGCCACGGTCCCGGATGCCTTTCCCCCAGTGAACGATGAGCGGCGTCGCGATGCCCCCTTCGTGCACCCACGTCTTGTGTCGTCGAAACGGCGTGTTCGAGACGGTCGACCACCCCGGCCCGAGGCAGAGGTACGACGCGGCGGAGCCTGGCGCGGCGCTCGGATCGTGTCCGTCCGTCCGAACCATGATCTCTGCACTCGCGCCGTTGTCGGAGAGGAAGAAGATCACCGTGTCCTCGAACGCCCGCATCGTACGGAGTTGCGCGAGGACGCGGCCGAGCTCCTGATCGATGCGATCGACCATCGCGGCGTGAATCGCCATCTTCGTCGCCTGGAACTCCCGCTGCTCCTCCGTGAGCTCGCCCCAAGGAACTGGGCGATCGATCTCTCCCGCGCCAAGAGTCTCGAGCGCCTTCGGGAAGTGGTACGGAGGACCGACGTCTCGCTCGACGTTCGAGACGACACACGAGAGAAGACCGCTCTCGCGCTGCCTCCGGGCGCGGTCGGCACGCAGGGAATCCCAGCCGCGAAGGTAGCGCTGTCGATACTTCTCGATGTCCTCGGGCAAGGCGTGAAGCGGAAAATGCGGTGCGGTGAACGCGAGGTAGTGAAAGAACGGTTTGTCACCGTGCTTCTCGTGATGCTCGCGAAGTTGACGAATCGCGTGCTCGGCGATCGCGGTCGTCCCGTAAAATCCTGTTCCGCGCTCGACCGGTGGGAGCTTCTTGTCGTTCTCCCAATGAGCCTTCGGGCTGAAGAAACGACCTTGGTCTTTCAAATAGTACGAGCGGTCGAACCCCTGCTCGATCGGCATGCCGTCGAGGTGCCACTTGCCAGAGTGATACGAGCGATAGCCGGCCGACTTGAGAACTTTCGGCAGCAGTGGCGCCCAGCTCGGACGTCGACCGCGCCCACCGCTTCGCACGCCGGGAACAAAGTCGCGACGGACTTGCTGCGCGTAGAATCCGGTCAGCAGTGCCGCGCGCGTCGGCCAGCAGCGTGCAGTGTTGTAGAACTGCGTGAACCGCAGTCCGTTCTTCGCCAGCCCATCGAGATGGGGCATATCGATCTCGCCGCCGTAGACGCCGAGGTCGGAGAAGCCGAGATCGTCGACGAGAACGACGAGGAAGTTCGGCGTGCGCTCGGCTCCGACCGTTGACCCAACGAAGAGGCACGCGAATACGACGGCGCAAAGGGCGAGACGAAGTAACATCGAGCGATCACTCCAAAGGAACTGTCGAGAGTGCCCCACTCTGACGCATCGCATGCCGGCGCGCCAGACCTCACTCGACTCAATCCGAGCGAGCGACCACGAACTCACGCGTGTAAGCGATCTCCGTGCGCGTGGACAGTCGCCTCTCGCGACGTCACGACACTCCGATCCGGTAGGTTCCGGGACCCGGGAACTCGGGCACGTCCGTATCCCATTCGACGTCGAGCTGATAAAACTCGGCTTCGGTGCCGATCAGTGCGCGCAGCAAACCCCGACCCCGTGCCGGAAATCGATCTCGCCACACACGGATTCACCCGCTGACTCGAACAGCGAGAGCGCGGCGTCAAACTGTCGCTCGGCGATGATTCTCGTCGACTCGAACTCGCCGCCTCCCGGTCCGGTCGTGTCGAGATTGAGATTAGGCGTCACGTCGCCCCCCTTCGTGAGGGCGGACCCGGCGCCAAACACGCGGCGCTCATCGGAGGGCGAACGTAACCCCACATCTGAACGCCGATCGGCCCCGTAATGTCCGCGGTACCTGCGCCGATTCGGTAGGGATACTCGGTGAAAACCCCACGACAAGCGGTCGACGAAACGCACAGCACAACGAGCACGAGCAGCAGGACGGAACGAATCACGGTACGATATCTCCTGTCGGACAGGAGATGCACATGAAGACAGTCGACGACTGGTTTCGCGAATACGGCGAGAGCCATCAAAACCACACGAACAAGATTCTGCATTGGGTCTGCATCCCGCTGATCATGTTCAGCTTGATCGGGCTTCTCTGGATCCTACCGATTCCGGGCCTCGATCACGAGGTCGCGAACGTCGGCTTCGTGTTTCTCCTCGCATCGCTCGGCTACTATCTTCGCCTGTCGGTCCCGCTCGCGCTCGGGATGACGGTGATCGCGTCGGTGATGGTCGCGATCTTGGTCATCATCGAACGGCACTCGACCTGGCCACTCTGGCAGATCTGCCTCGCGATCTTCGTGCTCGCGTGGGTTGGCCAGTTCATCGGACACAAGATCGAAGGGAAGAAGCCGTCGTTCTTTCAGGATCTCCAGTTTCTGCTGATCGGGCCACTCTGGCTGCTCGGGTTCATCTACCGGCGCGTCGGAATTCGGTACTGAGTCTTCATGCGCTGGACGCGCTCGACGATGCGCAGGAACTGGATTGGATGCTGAGGGCGATTCTGATGCCGAGGGTCGGCGGATGTCGAGACGACGTCACGACGGGGCGGTGCGCCGCGTGGCTCGATCTCCGCATCGACCCGGAGGAACCGGATCGACGCTGCACTCGAGCTCGCTTTGGGGGCTGGTAGGGTCGAGTTCCTGGTAGTCGAAACCCGCAGCAGGGTCAG
>CAYZGY010000069.1:0-16329 GCA_964478085.1 uncultured Planctomycetia bacterium | reverse complement strand
AGGAGTGCGGGCTCGATGTCGACTCGATCGCGCAGCGGATCATCCGCGAGATGGCTGACACGCCCGCGACGAGTGGTTCGGAGCCGCCGGTGCAAGACGACGCCAACGATTCGTGGCGAACGTCGCGACCGGGCGCTGTGTCATCACGCGTCTAAAGAACCGATCATTCTTCCTCCGCTCCGCTCTTCCTTCTCTCGAGCCAGAGCTCCCCATCGACCGTCCACACGGACCAAGACCAGTCGGCATTCCATCGGCTGTCCGTCGAGAGGTCGTCGTCCGACGACTCGAACGAGGGCGAGATGTCGTCCGGCCCGGCGTACCATCCGACTCCGATTCTCTGACCATCTTCCGAGGACTGCTGACCTTCGAGCCAGAATCCCTCGTCGAGGCGGCGGACTCTTCGCGGGCGTGCGCCTTCGACGCTTCCTCCGACGATGCTCCATTCTTCGTCACGAAAGGCGGCCACGAGAGCCTCTTGCTGACCGTTGGTGATTCGCGAGTACGCGACCGTCGGATCGTCAGCGCGTGGGAGAATCACGGGCGTCGACTCGATGCCCGCGAGCTTGGGAAGACGAAGCGCCTTGCTGAAGTTCTTGTCGATGACGACGAGAGGCGGACTCGAGGACGGACGCACGACGAAGCCGCTCGAAGTCACACCGATCGAATCACCACGGATCCCCGTTGCGATGGTCTTGATCCCTTTCGGCAATGGAAGCGGCGCCCACGACTTCTTCTCGCGGTCGTAGACGACGACGCGACCCGAGCCGCTCTCATCCGCAATCGCCAGAATCCGGCCGTGGCCGAGAACGACGCGCTCAACGCGCTGTGTCGCCTTCGAGCCGATGCGCTCGAAGGTCTTTCCGGCATCGGTCGAGTAAAGGATCGAGTCCTTCTCGAGCATCTTTCCGAGCGCCGTTCGTGGTCGAACGCCGATGAGCACCTCGTCACCATCGATCGAGACTCGAGTGATCCACTCGCTCGATTCGTCCCCGAGCTTCGCGAGCCGCTGCGTCCGGTCTCCCTCACGGTACGAAAGCGAGTGAATCTCGATTCGGCTACCGGGCACTCCGGAAAGGAGTCCGAAGCCGACACCCTCGGCGCGGATGTGAGACGCGGGGACGTAGTCGATTCCCCACGTCGGATCGAACTCGTACCAACGGTCGATGAAAACCTCGGCCCACGCGTGTCCGCCGTACTGGTCTCCGACGAATACGGGCCCCATGACCTCGCGCGCAGGGATTCCGAGCGAGCGGCACAAGGCGATCGTAAGCTGCGTGTACTCGGAGCAGTCGGCCTCACGCGTCGCGAGCGTCGATCCAGTCGTCGCCGAATCGACCGAACGGTACTCGAGGTTCTCGCCGACCCACTCGATCATCTCGTGAACGATCTTGGCAGGGTCTTGCTCGTCTCCCCTAATCTCCCTGGCGAGCTTCTGAAGATCCGGCGACTCGAGATCGAGGCTCTCCTCAGAGCGCAGGAACTCAGCGAGATCCGGCCGGCGAACCGGGATCTTCACCGAACTCGACTTTGGAAGTGGGTCCCCGGCCTTCGTCGTAAACGCGTATCGTCCATCCGAGATCTTGTGAACGTTCGTTCGTCCCGACCACTCCTCGGGAAAGGTCCAATTCGGGTCGGCAAGGACGAGCTCGCCGCGAACGCTCTCCAGCTGGCTCGATGAATCGAGCGGCTCGGGGCCGATCACATCGAGCGATCCGGCCGTGTAGCGCACCATACCGACCAGGCGTCGCACTCGCGCGTGCGCCTCCTCGGTGAGGAGATCCGGGCGGATCCCGACGCTCAGGACGAGCTTCTTGTCCTCGACACCGAGAGAGCCGATCACCGAACCGAAGGTGCGTACGAGCCCGATTCCGAACATCGTCATCGGATCGCCCGTCCGCAAGTTCATCACGGCGATGAGCGAGCGCGCGAGCTGCTCGGTGTTCATCAGAAAGTACGTCGAGGAGTTCGCGCCCGCGCGCTCCTTGATTTGAGCAAAGGCCTCGGAAGAGTCGAGGCGATCTCCGCTGCCGAGCGCGATGACCGGTTCGCGAGAACCGGCGATGATGAGGAAGTCGTCCACGATCGCGATCGTCTGCGATTTGTGCGGAAACCACGCGACGCCGCCACTCTCGGACTTCTTCCCGAGCTTCTCCTCCAGGATGACTGCGGCTCGCTTCGTGTCGATTCCGACGTAGCCGACGAGCCGCTCCTCGAAAACCTCGTCCGATGATGACTTGATCGAGGGAAGACCGACGAGGCCGATTCCGATCTCGCCATCGATCAGGGGCAGCAGCGACCGAATCAACTCGCGCGCTTTCACATCTTCGGGCGTTTCATCAGGCTCGGGCCTGTCGACCTTCGCGAAAGAAGCACGGATCACCTCGGGGTTCACTCGCCCCATGACCGCGAGGAGCGTGTTGACGGGCAGAAGCGTGCGAGGAGCCTGCAGCTTCTCCGGAGACGTCGGAACAAATCCGGCAAGCTCCTTCTCGGGAATGCCAGCGAACTCGATTCGCGCACGAAGATCGTCCGGGTCGATCTCGACCTCCGTACGAACGGAGTCGGGGTTCACGAACTCTCGAAGCCACTTCTCGCCTTCCTCGTCCGACATCGGAAACGCGCGAGGGTCGATGCTGATCTCGACTCCGGCTCGTCGCTTCGAAGGGCTTACCTCGATGGGCTTCGGTTTCGATTCCGAGCTGGACGCGAGAGAAAAGCGCCGACCGTTCAATCGGAGAAAGGTCTCTTCACGAATGGGAATCCCGTCGGGAAAGACGGCGAGTCGCGAAATCGCGAAGGCCTTTTCGGATCCGTTCGCCGGAAGAGGTCGAAGAACGACGTAGGTTTGCTCCGGCGACCGTCCCTCCGCTCCGTCGCTCTCGCCTAGCGTGCGCGATCGCACGTCCGCCCAAATGATCCACATAGCCAAAGGGCTGAGCGGCGTGAGTGGAGCCATCTCGCAGTAGATGTGCGCGAGGGCCGTCGCCGAGACGACCCCTTCGGAGCCCCGCAGAAGGAAGCGTACCAGCTGTTCGCTGTTTTCCGCCTCGCCCTCGAGCACTGTCGAGATCGGCATCGACTGCAGAAAGGTCTGCGGGTCCGTCGATGATGACGGAATCCAACCGGTGAGTCGCCAAGGCTCGTGTACGTTCACGCCCGTCGCGCGCGAGAACTCGACACGCCCGAAGATCGAATCGACGGTCGCTTCGTCGATCGACTCGATGAACCGCTCGATTCCGATTTGAAAGAGGTGCCGCGAACCCACACGCCGGAGATTGAGACGCTGGTAGGCGTTTGCGAGCGAGAGAAGTGTCGAGCCGGGTTGTCGATACTCGATCTCGAACGCCGTACGCTCGTCTTCGCGACGTTCGCTGCGCTCCGCGGCACGATACGACCGCAGCGGAAACCAACTATTCGACGTCAGCTCGAACCGCTTGGCCACAAGCTCGCTCGCCTCCGAAGATCCTTGCGGAATCTTCTCGAGAAACTCCGCGTAGCTGTCGAGGGAGGATCCCGCGAAGCGGATCTTGGATCTTCGCGAAGCGCTCGTAGAGTCCTCTTCCGCGAGCTTCTTGAATCGATCGGCCAGACTCCGCCAGGCTTTCGCGTCGGGCTTCTTCGGCCCGAATCCGATCGACACGTTGACCGCTTCCTCGAGCGTCAGAATCTCCTCGGCCTCGGGCCGATCGAGCCGCGAACGAGCCTCCGCGACCGCCTGCTTCTCTCCACGATGGAGAAGCTCGCCGAACGCGGCCGTCTGAACGACGGAAGATTCATCCGACTTCCAGATCTCGAGGAGACGTTTCGTCGCGGCGTCCCCGCCCCATTCGCCGAGCGCGCAGACGATGAGACGTCGCCCGTTGAACGACTCCGGGAGTCGCTTCGAGAGCTGCACGAGGACGGAATCACGCACCGTCTTCGGAAAGAGCCTCAAGAGCTGCTGCACACCGCTGAGTGAATCGGAATCGCCGGTCTCAAGAGCTTTGCGAAGAGAATCCGAATTCGGCTTGCGAGATGAGAGAATCCGGGCACTCTCGTATCGCACCACGGGATCTCCATCCCGAAGAGCCCGCTCGGCCGCCCACTTCGCGAGAGATCCACTCTCGAGACTCCCGAGCGCGACGACACACGCACGACGCACGCGAGGGTGAGCGTGAAGCAAACCGTCGAGCGCATGCACGGAGCTCTCGCGCGCGAGCTTCCCGATCTGCTCATCGACCCACGCCTTGCCCGCGGCTTCGGAGCTCGCCGCGCGACGGAAGAGGTCGCTGCGCGCCGAAACTCCTGCGAGCTTCTCGTTCCTGAGCTCGGTAACTCGGACCCTTTCGAAATCTTCGTCCCAACGCTCTCCGAACGGCGTCCAATTCCCTAGAACGGACTGCCAGACCGCGTCGGCCTCGCCCCTCACTTCCCCGGTGGAGTGCATCACGATGTTGACGACTCGATCGGGTCCGTCAGCCAGGAGCACCGAGGCGATCTGCACGGTCGTGCCGGGCTCGACCTGGAACGCGCAGGTGATCTCGAACGCCGGAACACCCGCAACCTCGGTCGCACGTACCGTGTCGACGGAATCGATCGACGGAGTTTCCTCGAGTCCCTCGATGTACCCCGAGACGGTGTGAATGAGGCTCGATCCCACCGGCACGGGAAAATGCTCGAAGGTCAGGAGATAGCCGAGATCCGGCCGGCTGAGCTGGTTCTTGCTACTCGGATGAAACTCCTTCGGAACCCAGGCGACACCGCGAGCGTCGAGCCAAACCGTCCGCACGAGCTCACCCGAGTATTGCTCGATCCGATCGATCTCCGCCGCACGCTCCTCGGCCCTTCTTTCGACTTGCGCCGATACGGAACTCGAGCCGGGAGCACAGACGATCAGAAGGACGAGCACGAGTCTCGACGACATGGAAATCTCCGGTTCGGCAGCTTCGATCATAGTATAGAATCGTACTCGTTCGGCTGCCCGATTCGAACGGTACTATTGATACAATGAGACCATGCCTCAAATCAAGCGTGCTATCTCTGATCGAAGAGCTTGATTCCGATCGGATCGCCGCCCAACTTCTCCATACTTCCAGGCCGTCGAACGGGGCATTTCGGGGACCGAAGACCATGACCGAGAGTTCCGCTCCACGATCCAGCACGCTCCGTCAGCGCATCCTCTTGATCACGGGAGTGGGCGCCCTCGCTGTCGTCTTGACCGGTTTCTACTTCCGCGAGGACCTCATCGAGGGCTCCTTCGGCACGGGTCAAGTGGCACCGACCGACGTCACAAATCACGGCGTGGTCGTCGGCTGGGCGCAGAAAGGTCCCGGGCGATGCGTGTTCCGATGGACGAAAGAAGACGGCTTCGAAGGACTCACCCACTACGACTACCCGGGCTACGCCACGGCGATCAACGACGGTGGCTGGATCGTCGGCTGCTACGAAACGAGCACGTTTCGCCGTTCCTTTCGAGACCCGACCGCGACGTTCAATTGATCCACACGGCGATCGAGTACAAGGACGTGAGCGGTCGCGACATCATCAGTCGCGGAGAGGCCCTTCTCGCCGGAATCCTGCGGCCAAATAAATCTGCGGACCCCAGAACTCCGGTCGCCTTCCTCTGGACGAAAGAGAACGGACACGGTAATCCACTCGAGCTGCCGCCCGGAGCCTCCGACGTCCGTCCGGTCGCCCTCAACGACCACGGCTGGATCCTCTTCGCGGGCTCGCACGACACCGAGCCGGGCCCTTTGTTCGTCCTGCGCGACGGCGAGTTTCGAGAGCTCCCTGTGCCCGAAGGTGCCTCTCATGCGAAGTACGAAGCGCTCAACAACGAGGGCTGGGTCCTCGGTCGCGCCAAGATCGGTGACGAGTGGCGCGGCTTCGTCCTGAGACCGTATCGATGACCGTTTCGCTCCGACTCGGAGAGCTCTCGAAGTTCGACGTCGACCTGGTAAACTGATCGCTCACTCGGAAGCGCAACCAGGAGCGATCGATGGCGATTTCGTCTTGTCCCAACTGCGATATGCCGATGACGGTCACGAACTACGATGACGTGCTCATCGACGTTTGTCCCAGCTGTCGCGGAGTCTGGCTCGACCGAGGCGAGCTGCAGAAGATCATCGCGCACGTTCGAATGGAGGAGTCCGGCGAGATCGGCGAGGACTTCGCGAAGGATCCCCCACCGGCGCCAAAGCGCGATCGGGACGATCGCCGAGACTATGACGACCGGCGCGATCGGGATGATCGACGCGACCACGACGATCGCGACAAGAGGAAGCGCGAGAAGTACGACCGCGACGACGACTACGATCGTGAGAAGAAGAAAAAGAAGAAGAAGGGCTGGGGTATCTTCGACGCGCTCGAGGACCTAATAGACTTCGATTAGCCGTTCTGTCCCTCGAGGTCGATCGCGCTCCGGTTGAGGTCCGTTGTCGTCTCGCGGCTGTCCGCGGCGATCCCGACATCGGGATCGAGCTCATCCTCGACTTCGATACTGTGGAACTTCGTGTCCTCGCCCGTTTCGACGAGGAGCGATTCCGGAAGTGTGATCGACACCTTCGTTCCGCCGTCACCGTGAATCGGGCTCTCGAGCGACATGTCCCCGCCGTGGACATGCACGACCTCGCGCGCCCACCAGAGGCCGAGCCCGAGTCCCGGGATATTGCCCGTATTGTCGACGTCGATTTGCGTGAAGATGTTGAAGACTTCTTCCTGGTGTTCCTTCGGAATTCCCGGGCCGGTGTCCGTGAACACGATGTGCGCGCCTTCGCTGTCGATCCAGTAGTCGATCGACAGCTTCGCGCCCCGGCCGGCGAACTTCGCGGCGTTCTGGATCACCTGCAGGAAGCTCGCGACGATCTTGTCGGAGTTGACGACGAGACGGACGTCGCCGTCGACGACGTCATTTCTCACCTTCGTCTCGGCCTCGTAGAGATCCGAGCTCGCGAAATCGATGGCGGTGCTGACGAGCGTGGAAAGATCGACGACTTCGTGGTGCGACTCGATTCCCGCCTTGCCCACCTCGACGTCGCTCAGCTGTACGAACCGCTCGACGAGTGTGGTGAGGTGCGCGACGTTCGTCTGCCCCATGACGATCGATTCGACCGTCTCGGCATCCGACTCGACGGACTCGCCGAGACGAGTGTAGAGCTCTTGGATCTTGTCCTCGAGGAAGGTGAGCGCGCTCTGAACTAGCGTCAACGGAGTGTTGAGCTTGTGAGCGAGCTGGAACGAGAAGACCTCGCGCATCTGCTCGCTTCGCTGCACGTTCGTGACGTCGCGGAAACAAACAATGTGGCACCAACCGTCCTCTTCCAATCCCGTGACGGGGCTGACCGTCGCTTGGTAGCTTCGGTAGCGATCCAGCTTGTACGCACCCGCTTTCTTCTCACGCCGCTCGATGTAGAACGCACGATGAACCGCCGCGGCCGCGGGATCGAAGTCGTGCTTGTAGCCCGCATCGAGGATCGTTCTCACGAGACGGCGACCCAGCAAGTTGCTCGATCGAAAGACCCTCTTCGCCGCATCGTTCGCGAGAAGGATGCGAAATCGTTCGTCACAAACGAGGACGGCTTCACCGAGCCCTTCGAGTACGGCCTTGCGCTTGCTCGCTTCGACTCGGATCTTCGATAGCGACTGCTCGTGCCTCAAGACGAGCGAGACGTTGCTCGCGACGAGCAGAAGGAACTGAAGATCCGAATGAGAGTACGGCCGCTTGGTGCTCTGCGTGCTGCAGTACAGAACTCCCAAGACCTCGCCGTGCGCGACAAGAGGCACGCACATGGCCGAGCTCATCTTCTTGATCGCGATGCTGTCGACACCTGCGAAACGACGGTCTCGCCGCAAGTTTTGAGCGATCACGGGCTTCTTCGTGCTGACGCACTGCTCGACGATCGTCTGGCTGACGCTGATCTTCGTCCGCCCGCAGGGCCCGTCCTGATTCCAGGAGGCGACGACCTGGAAGTCGGACTTCTCATCGATGATCACGCAAAACGTGTCGAACGGGATGGAGCTCTTCACCGTCTCGCACGTGATCTGGTAAACGTCGTCAAGCTCGATGGCGTCGAGACGCTGAGAGAACTCGTGGAGAGATTGGAGGCAGTCGAGGGGATCTTCCACCTGGGCGAATGGATCGCCCGAAAAGAAGATCGTCTGATCACCGTCGTCCTTGACGCCGGTGATCAGATCGACTTCGCCATGACGGAAGACGAACTGGTAACGACCGACGAAGACGCTGTCTTCCGCGTCGATCGTGTGCTCGGAGACGCGCTTCCCGTTGACGTACGTCCCGTTCATGCTGTCACAGTCGGTCAGCGTAACGGTCGACCCCTTCTCCGCGTACTCCGCGCGAAGGACCATGTGACGACGTGACACGCCGCCATCGGGCAAGACGAGCGCATTTTCCGGATCACGCCCGACCGTGAGCGTTCCGCGGACGGGAATATCCGCGTGCACGCACTTTGCCCCGAGAAAGATATCGAGAACAAACATGCAGGATCCCCCAGGGACAGAAACCGAAGATCACCCCTCGTCTCTTCGATGATCGACCCGGAAGGATTCGCTTCTGTAATCAGTTCCGAAGTAGGAGCGCGCGATTCCGCGGATTACCCGTTACGAGCACCTTTCCATCCGCGGAAACCGCGATGCTGTAGACCACGGGGCCTACGCTACGTCGGCCGAGAATCTTGCCGTCCGCGACGCTCGACCGGAGGATCTCGCCGCCGTAACCGACCGAGTGCAGCTCGGTACCGTCCGCATTGAGGCCGAGGCCCGTCACCCACCCGCGGTGCTCCGCCAAGCTCGAAAGCTGCTTGCCGTCGGCCACGTTCCACTGCCGCACGGTCTTGTCGGAACTTCCGGAGAAGAGCTGCGCCCCATCGCGCGAGTAGAGCAGCGCGAATACCCCGTCGCTGTGCCCCTCGAGCTTGCGCATCTCGGAACCGTCCCCGGTCTTCCAGAGCTTGACGACCTTATCGTACCCCGCCGAAGCGAGCACCGAGCCGTCGTGGTTGAACTCGAGACAGTAGATCGTCGAATCGTGCGCGTTGACGCTGCGGATCTGCTTGCCGTCCGAGACGTTCCAATAGCGAATTGTCTTGTCTTGGCCCGCCGAAGCGACCGACTTGCCGTCGGGAGCAAAAGCGACCGCGTGGACGAGACCGCCATGTCCACTCATCGAATGCACGGCCTTGACCGAGGGCACCCTCCAGTCGAGGACCGCAGAACCCTGCGCAGCTGCGTAGTACTTGCCATCTTCGTGTAACGCGACGGCACGCACCGCTTCGGCATTCGTGAACTCGGCGACCTTCTTGCCGTCGGCGACGTTGTACACGCGAAGAACCTTGTCAGCGCCACCCGTCGCGAAGCTCGATCCGTACGACGAAAAGCAGATCGCGAGAGCCGCGCCCTCGTGATAGGCGAACTCGAGGGCCTTCGCTCCGTCGGCGATACGCCAGAAGCGTGCCTTGCCGTCCTCACCGCAGGAAGCGAGGAGCTTCTTTCCCGAGTGCCAGTCGAGCGCACGGACACTTCCGGTATGCGCGTCGATCGTTCGCGTGAGCTTTCCGTCTCCGAGATTCCAGAGACGGATCTTCCCGTCGGCCGCTCCGACAGCGACTCGCCCCTCCTCGATGAAGATGACCGAGCTCGCCGGCCCGCCCTGGTCGAGCTGGCCCGATTCCTTGCCATCTTCGCGAGAAACGACCCGCACGATCGAACCCTCGCTCGCGACCGCGAGGAGACCGCCAGACGGTGAAAAAGCGAGGTCTCGAAGATCTTTCTCACCGGCGATCTCGAGGTCCGGCGCGCCGGGCTTCTTCGCGGGCTCTACCGACTTCTTCGGAGCTACCGGCTTGGCGATCACCGCGTCGACGCTCGGGCTGAAGACAAAGTCGGAGCTCGTCACGCTCGCGTTGTGCGCCTGGATCGCGAGGACGTTTTTTCCCTTCTTGAGCTTGCCGAGGTGCGGAGTCAAATCCGCCTCGAAGCTCGTCGGCTCGTTGGCGGATGAAGCACCCGCGTTGAACGCCGGCGGATTGCCGTTGAGGTTAGCGCGCGCGACTTCTTCCCCGTTGAGGTAGGCGACGAAGCCGTCGTCGAACACCGCCTTGAGCACGAGCTTGCGGACGAGTGCAGGGTCTGCGACCTCGAACGACTTTCGCACGTAGACCGAGACGAACTTCTCGCTCTTCATATCGTCGAGACGAGTCTTGACGGTCGCGAGCTCGGCGGGCGCGGAGCTGTAGCCGAAGCCCGCGGGGGCCTCGGGCCACTTCGAGTCGTCGAAGGCGAGTGCCGCCCAGTCCTTCGGAGGGGCTGCCTTGCCGCGTAGAATCCGCCAGGAGTCTGCAGGCTTCGCGATGGCGACCGCGTCGCCCTTCGCGTCGCTCTTGGCGGGTTCGGCCTCGGGCGCCGGCGGCGGCGCGAGCGGCCAGACACGAACTGCGTTGTCCGCACACGCGACCGCGACGATCTTTCCGCCGGCGTCGACCGCGAGAGCGCGCGCCGCGCTATCACCGAGCGCGATTCTCTTGACCTCCTTGCCGCTCGAACGATCGAAGACCTTGGCGGTCTTGTCGGCGTATGCCGCGACGAGGAGCTTCCCGTCTGCCGAGATCGCGAAGTCTCCCACACGTGCCGCACCCTCCGCGACGAGACCGGCCCGGTCCGTCGGCACCTGCCACAGCTTGACCGTCCGGTCCTCGCCGCCCGTCACGAGCATGCGCCCGTCAACGCTGAACGCGACGCTGTAAACCTTTGACGCGTGCCCCTCGAGGGTCGTGAGCTCCGCGCCGGTCTCGACGTTCCAGAGCTTGACGGTTTTGTCGAAGCTCGCCGTCGCGAGGATCTTCCCGTCGGCGCTCAGAGCGACGTCGTAGACCGCGGCCGAGTGTCCCTCGAACTCCGTATCAGGCTTCGTCGGCTCGTCATTCGCGAAAGACGAGCCGGCGGAAAGGACGACAAGTGAAAGGACGACAAGTGAAAGAACGGAAGTCAGAGCACAAGCTCCGACTCGATGAAAAGACTGCATGAACTCGCTCCGCGGATTTACGACGAGGAAGTCGGCCTCTGATTGTATCAGAGATACCGAGGTGTCGGCAGTCCGGCGACGTCCTTGAACGAGGAGAGCTGGTTAACATTGGCGAGTTTCGGCGACGAAGAGCTCGAACGAATCGGCCGCTTGGACGCCGAATCGACTTCTTCAACGGGCTGTTAGGGTCGATTTCGGGACCCGGGATGAGGCGCTCAGGCGCCCCGAGACACGAAAAAGTATCCGATGTCCCGACCCTTGCGCGTGACCTGAAGCGCGACGACATTCTCGGAGCTCATCAGCGACGAATCGAACTCGCGGAGGTTCGTGACCGCGGATCCATTGACGGACGTGATGACGTCGCCGGCGCGAATGCCCTTCTTCCACGAAGCGCTCGTGAGGTGCACGTTGACGACCGCGACCCCTCGAGTCGTCGTCGTGACGAGAAGCTCTCGCGCGAGTGATTCATTGAGCGCCGTCACCGTGATGCCGAGCCAACGACGTTGGACGGCTGGGTCCGGCGTGGCTCGATCTGCTCGGGGAGGTGCCGCAGCTCCCTGAGGGACCACTACGCACGACTTCGTCTCTCGGCCGCGACGAAACTCGACCGGGACGGAAGTTCCGGGCGCGGTCTTCGCGATCAGGATGCGCAGGTGATTTTCATCGAGCACCTCGGTCTTGCCGAAACGTACGACGACGTCCATGGGTCGGAGACCGCTCTTCGAAGCCGGCCCTTCCTTCTCGACACTCTTGACGAACGCGCCGTGTGGGCGATCGAGCCCGTAGTAGGTCGCCATGTCACTATCGACGCGCCCCGCCGAAAGACCGATCGTCGCGACGCTCTTTCCCGCGATCCATCGTTTCGTAAGGATATGCGCCAGATTGATCGGAACAGCGAAGCTGATGCCGTGATTCATCGACCCAGCGGACGAGTAGATCGCCGTGTTGATGCCGATGACCTCGCCGTGCAGGTTGACGAGCGGGCCACCACTGTTTCCCGGATTGATCGACGCGTCCGTCTGGATGAAATCCTCGAAGGGAAGAATCCGCAGATCGGAGCGCTTGAGCGCGCTGATGATTCCGGCCGAAACCGTCTGCATCAACCCGAAGGGATGACCGATCGCGAGCCCCCACTGACCGACACGGAGGTCGTCCGAATCGCCCAGACGCGCGACGGAGACGTTCTTCGCCTCGATCTTGAGTAGCGCGATGTCCGATGCGGCGTCACTCTGGACGAGGACTCCCGGGTATTCCTCTCCGCTGTAAAGCCGAACGCGAATCGAATCGGCGGAGGACACGAGATGGTGATTCGTCAGAATGTACCCGCGAGCATCGACGATGAACCCTGATCCGAACGAAGCCTGAAGCGCTCGCACATTCGAATCGCCAAACGCGTCGGAGTCGGTCGTATCGATCGCGACGACGGCCGAGCGCACCTCCTCGGCGACGGCTGCGAATAGCTCCTCGAGCTGCTCGGCAAGCTCGAGCTGCGCCTGGCGTCGCGCCGCGAGAGTTTCCGGGCCTCGATCGAAAGTCACGAGGAGCACCGGACCGAGGATTGCGATAGCGAGTAGCCCGACGAGGCGCGGGTGAGCGATCGGAAACGTGATCAGTTGAGACAAAGCGACTCCTTACCACTCGATCATTATCGAAAAGCCTGTTTCCGGTACATCGACTGCCAAGGCCCCGTAACTTTAGGGGCGGGCGGGATCGGAACGCCGCCCCTTCCGGCGCGCAGCGAACATTATCGGCCATGAATTCCCCGGAACTCGTACCGCTGGCTCTGCTGCTGCTCGCTTCGGCGCTGGTCGCCGGATCGGAAGCGGTTCTCCTCGCGCTTCGCCGCGAGCCGCTCCGGACTCAAGTCGCGCAGAACGAGGCTGAGGGGAGAACGATTCGGACGGCGATCGGTTCGGAATCCGCGCTGATCGGCGTGCAGGCTCTCGAGTTCATCGTCCACCTCCTTCTCGCGATTTGGACGGCGGCGCTCGTCTCGCGATCCTACGGCGCAGGCACCGTGGCCCTCTCGGTCGCGGGTGTGAATTTCCTGAGCTTGGCGGTCGCCGAGATCGCTCGAGGCCGAGTGCTCACGATCCTGCGTGCCCACTTCGATCAATCGGAATCGAAGCAAATGCCGGGCTCCGTCCATGCACTTGCGGTCGTCGCGACGCTTCTCAAGCCGTTCGGCCACATGATCGACGCGTCAGGACGCATGCTGGCGAAGCTGCTGACGCGCGTCTCTCCACAACGAGGGAAACCGACGCGTGGAATCTCGACGCAGGAGGTCAACCAGCTTCTCGAAGAAGCGTCGAGACAAGGTGCGCTGCTTCACGGAGAGCGTCGCGTGCTGCTCAATCTCGTCGCGTTCGGGACTGAGCCGATCAAGACCACGATGACGCCGCGCACCGAGATCGACGCGCTCGACGTCGAGTGGCCCGAGGACCAGGTCCGCGACGTGATTCGTCACACGCGCCATCGGCGGTACCCGGTTATCGAAGGCTCGTTCGACCGTGTGCTCGGATGTGTCGTCGCGAAGGAGTACTGCCTCGATCTCGCCAAGGGACTCGAGGGCCACCTTCGTCCACTGCCGTTCGTTCCCGAAACGAAGGTCGCGTGCGACGTGTTTCAGGAGATGCGCGCCGACCACAACCACCTCGCTCTCACCGTCGACGAATACGGAAGCGTCGAAGGAATGGTGACGCTCAATGGCCTCGTCTCCCAGCTCATGGGCGAGATTCCGGATGAGTTCACCGGCGATCCGATTCGTGTCCTCCACCTCGGCAGCGAGCGATACGTCGTCGACGGTGCCGTCCCGGTGACGCAGCTCAACTCCGAGCTCGGACTCTCGCTGCCCGTGCGGCCGAACAAGACGGTCGCCGGCCTCGTTTTTTCGATGATCGGAAGACTTCCGCAACCCGGCGTCATGGTCGACGCGCCCGGCGTGCGTTTCAAGGTGCTCAGTCTTCGCCGTCATCGCATTGTCTCGATCGAGGTGGAGAAGCGATGAGCACGTGGACCGTCCTCCTGCTCGGGTTCTTCCTCCTCTCGACGGTGTTTTTCTGCACGGTCGAGCTCTGCGTCCTGCTCGTCCACCGACTGCGGCTCCAGGTGCTCGAAGATTCGGGCGACCGACGCGCGCGACTCGTCAACCGGATCCTCGAGAAGCAAGATCTCGCCGCGACGTCGGCGAATGTCGGTGTGCAGTTGTCGATAGCGGGCGCTGCGGCGACCTTCTGGTGGGGCGCGACGGAGCTCGAGCTCGGCGCGGGCGAGAAAGTCGTGGCGCTCGTGATCGCGTTCCCTCTCCTCTTCCTGCTCATGGCGATCGTCCCGCGCGTCGTCGTCCCTTCGCGGCCGACTCGCTGGCTACTCACCCTGAGTTACCCGTTCACTGTCGCTTGTTGGACTTTCTATCCCGTCTCCCGCGTGCTACGTGCGCTGCGCGGCACCCCTCCCTCGAGCACGACCGACTCTTCACACCTTGCCAAACACCCGAGTCTCGTTTTGCGAGAAGACCTGCGCGAGCTCATCAGCCGACCCGAGCTCGAAATCCTCGGGGAACGGGAAGCCGAGATGGCCCTCAAGCTCTTTCGCTTCGGTGGAGCGCTCGTGCGCGAGCTCATGACCCCCTCCGATCGCGTCGTCGCTCTACCCATCGACGCGACTGTCGGTGAGCTCTTCGCCGAGGTGCGCAAGGCGGGGTTCACACGCATCCCGGTCTACCGTGGCTCCAAGGATCGCCTCGTCGGTTTGATCAACGTGCACGACGTCCTCGAGACGCCTACCCACAAGACGCTCGAGAAGTTCGTTCGACAAGCCCCCGAAGTCGCGCCGAAGTCTTCCGCGTACTCGCTCTTCGTCCATCTGCAGCGTAACCCGAACTGGATGGCGTTCGTCATGGACGGCGAGAAGTGCGAGGGTATCGTCACGGTCGAGGACCTCGTCGAAGAGATCCTCGGCGAGATCTACGACGAGTTCGAGTTGCCACGCCCCCGCTACGTGCCCGCGGGCAAACGACGCTTGCGCGCGAACGCGAGCCTCTCCGTCCGCGAGCTCGGGCATGACTTGAGACTCGGCAAGGACGACCGCGAAGACTCGGGTCTCGCCGATGCGACCATCGCCGATGCGGTCGAAAGACAACTCGGCCGTCCACCTGCGGTCGGCGACTCCGTCGTACTCGACGGTCTCTGGGTCCAGGTCACGAAGGTGTCCGAGGATCGCGCGGTCGAGGTCGAGGTTTCGCGGAGCGGCGGCCCGGGGCCCGCAGAGGAGTCGTGATGAGCGTGAGTTCTTGAGCTCAGGGACCTGAGAGGCGATCTTGGGTGCATGGCAAAAAAAAACCCGATCGGACTCGACCTCGGCCTTCTCGTTCTGCGTCTCGCGCTCGGTGGGATCTTCATCCTGCACGGGGTCGGCAAGTTTCAAGGCGGCGGGATCGACGGATTCGTCGGCTTCGTCGAGTCGCTCGAACTCCCGCCGCTACCGGCTGTCGTCTACGCGTGGGCGGCGGTCGCTGCGGAGATCGTCGGGGGCCTCTTCGTCATTTTCGGTTTCTTTCCGCGCCTCGCGGCGCTGTCACTGGCACTCGTCATGGTGGTGGCCGCAGTGAAGGTCCACCACCAGCACGGCTTCGGCCTCGTGATCAAAGCACCCCTCGAGACGATCGAAAAGGAGTGGCCGAAGGAAGGCGAGAACGGCGAGCTGCGCGTCGTGCCGAACGGCATCGAGTACAACGTCGTGCTCTTCGCGATGAGCGTGACGGTCGTTTGCGCGGGAGCGGGAGGAATTACCTTCATCGGGCGACAGAGTCCTCAGAAAAAGAAGGACTCGTGAACGCTCGGCGAGTGCGCCGACCGATAATTCCGACCTTTCTGAGGCTCCGTACGGAAAGCGAACGTGCTTCCCTTGCGCGCCCCCTGTTCCCCTGATAGAAATGTCTCCTGAAGTGAAGCCAGTCCTTACGAAGTAGCGGTATCGCGCGATTCATCCAGCGCCGCCGCACTCCGTTCGAAGCGTCCAGAAGAGGAGACCCGCTCATGGTTCGGGTATCTGGCGTCGATGACGCTCGTGTGCTGGAAGACCTCTGTGACCACCTCGGCGTGGGATTCGTCGTCGTTGACGCCGACGAGCGGGTCGTCTGGACAAACGAGCACGTCCGTCACGATTTCGGCAATGGGTTCGAGTTCGGTGATCGATTCTCCGAAGCTCTCGAGCGGCTGACGTTGCTTGCTTCGGGCGACGGGCTTGCTTCGGGCGACGGGCTTGCTTCGGGCGACGGGCTTGCTTCGGGCGACGGGCTTGCTTCGGGCGACGGG
>CAYZGY010000068.1:13253-16329 GCA_964478085.1 uncultured Planctomycetia bacterium | reverse complement strand
GCACCCATGACGAGGATCGATGCGGAGAGGAACTTGCGAGCGTGACGGTAGGTCGTGGTCGGCTCCTTTTCCTGAGCGTCCACGCCTACACCATGAAAAGGATGACAGTCGCCATGCCGACGCTGACGATTCCCTCGATCCACGCGGCGTTGAGGTTCTTGTCCTTGGCGATTTCGTGCGCGATCGTCGTACCCGGCAGCAGGAGCCGGTCGGTGACCTTTCTGAGCAAGAAAAGGAGGAGGCAACCGAGAATCGCGAAGTAGCCGAATTGCGAGAGCCCTTCTTTCCAGCTGATGAACTCGCCGGCGATCGCGCCGAAGAGAATCACGCCGATCGCGATGAGGTTGAGCCCGAGCGCGACGCCGGCGGCGACGTTGTCCTTCTCGATCTCGTCGTGGATGTCGAATTTCGTCTCCCACTGGTAGAGGCGCGCGAAGGCTACGAGCGCGGCTTGTCCCAGAGCGAAGAATGCGAGCGAGGCGAGAATGGCGATTCCGCCGGAGTCATCGCCGTGAATCGCGCCCGCGACGATGAGACCGGTCGCGATGTACGACCCTGCCTCGACGGCGGCTGTGCCGAGATTGCGATCGGTGATGATCTCCTTCTTCGTCGAGAACTTGTAGAGGAGGAGCTTGTCGACGAGCACACGGCCGAGATTGAGGAGCAGTACGCCTCCGATCGCGTAGCCGAGGTCGATGAGCATCGAGATCGCGAGCGTTCCGGTCGCGTCCGGATCGTCGGGATCGAAGTCACCGCCGGCGGTCGCTCCGAGAAAGACGATCATGACGCCGGCGAAGTAGCCCGCGGTCGTCAGTCCGACGGCGTGGTTGTCCTTCGTCGTCAGCTCTTCGTCGAGGGGAAACGACGTGAGCTTGTCCTGCACGATCTTGGCGACAATCAGAACGATCATGCCGAGCGCGACGTACGCGAGGCTGAGGAGGATTTCGTAGGTGGCATCCATGTGTGCTTACTTGCCTCCCCCGAAACGACTGCCGAAGGAGCGGGACGACGAGGAGGAGCGGCCCGAAAAAAAGCTCCGCGACGAGGAGGAGCGCGACGAGGAGCGCGACGACGAGCGTGAAGAGGAACGCGAGCCCGAGTAGCGACTGCTCGAATAGCCGCCCGAGCGTGAACTACTGCTTCGTGACGCGTAGCGCGATCCTTTGTACGTGCCACCCGATCGATTGTACCGAGACGATTCAAAGCCGTTGGTGCGCGTGTACTTGCTATTCGCATAGCGCGAACGGGTCGAGCTGCCCGTCGAACCGTAGCGTGGCTGATTGCTCGATCCACCGTAGTAGGGACGACTCCAGCGCCGCGAGTCGCGATAGCCGCGGTAGTCGTCGTATCCGATGCCGCGGCCGTAGCCTCCGCCCCAGAAGAGGTCGCGCATGAGGGAGTACTGGCCGTAGAAGACCCAGAAGCTGCCTCCGCCGGTGTTGTTCCAGTAGCCGTAGCGGTTCCGGCCTTGCTCCTTCGTCGCGATGTAGGAGTAGCCCGGCGGCTGGACCGTCGTCTCGGCTTCGCTGTCGTACTTGCCCGCGTCTTTGTGGGCGAGCGTCATGCCGAGGTTCTTCTCCATCTTCTTGTACTCGGACTCGCTGACGCGCTTCCAAGTGTCTTCGGTCTTCGTGTCGGCCTTGCCCTTCTCTCCGTCGGAGAGGTCGGTGATCGTGGTCGAGACCTTGCGGATCTTGTGGTGGAAGGTGACGTCCGCGCCCTCCTTGATCTCCATGTCCGCGAGAATCCTGTCCCACATGACGTAGAGCTGATCGCAGAGGCCCGAGAGGTGCGTCTTGCCGCTCTCGAGGTTTCTAAGGTTTTGCTCGAGCGTCTCCGAGGCGTTGATGACCGCGTCGAGATCGGCATCGCTCGCGCTCGCGCCTTCCTTCGCTCCCGCGGCCTCCGCCTTCGAGTAGATGCTCGCGGAAGTCGGCACGATCGCCTTGAGCAGAGTCAGCCGACGATCCAGATCTTCTTTCTTCTTCGGCCAATCGCCGGTCGCCTTCGTGACCTTGGCCTCGAGGACGCCGAAGTCCGACTTCTGAATCGCGGCATGGTTCGCGGCGATCTTCTTGACGCTCTCGGAGAACTTGTTCTTGAACTCGACCCGCTTGTCGGCGGCACGCCTGATCTGATTGACGATCGTCACGGCGTTTGTCCTCGCGGCCTGCACCGCGAGGAGCTTCTTTTCGAGCTCGACACGATTCTCCTTGTTCTTCGTCTCGTAGATATCCTTCGCGTCCGCGAGTTGCGTCTCGGCCGTATCGAGACGCTTCTGCGCTCCGTCGAGCTGGATCTTCCACTTCTCGGCGAGGCCGTTCTGGTCGAAGAGCTCGGGAGACTCCTTGAGGGCGCTCTCGATGTTCCGACGTTCGTTGGTAAAGGTCTTTCGGTCACTCGTGAACGCGTTCGACTCCTGCGAGTAGAGCTTGCGCGTCTCGTGCGGAAAGCCGCTGTCACCACCGATGAATAGCATGATGATCATCACGAGCGCGACGAATACCGCGAGGAAGATCAGAGTGCCTCGGTCCATGTCTTGTTCCTACTCTCTTTCCGTTTCACGCCTCAGGCGCGATACACCTTGACGTCGTCGGGGTGAATCCGCTTGCCCAGGAGAGCTTCAAAGGGCTCACCTTCCCACTTCTCCATCCACAGGAATTGTTGGCCGTCGTCGCACTCGAACTGCCACGAGTAGTAGCCTTCACCCTGGCCTCGACTATCACGAAAGTAACCGATTTCGTGGCTCGTCATGTAGGACCATTCGTGGCCGTTCCATGAGAACCCGTTCGAGCGACGTTGCTCCTCGTCCATACGGATCAGGTCGTCTTCCGTGATCCCGAGGTCGCCGAGCGAGTAGGTCGTCGGGTCCGTGTTGGCCGCGACTTGCAGACGATCGTCCTCGTAGTACTCGACGAAGACTCGGCGGCTGCGATATTTCCCGCTGATCTCGAACCACTCGTCGCTGCCTGACTCGTAGCGATTGATTCGATCGACCGTGAACTGCAGGTCGTCGTAGTCGTCGCCCGCACCAACGACCTCGACCTGGTCGCCGCGAAGCGTCTCCGTGATCGAG
>CAYZGY010000068.1:12563-13243 GCA_964478085.1 uncultured Planctomycetia bacterium | reverse complement strand
GATTGTATAGATCGCGGGGCGGAGGTGGGGGGGGAGGGCGACGGCCTCCGCGATCTCGTCGATCCTCGTAGCCGTCCTCATCGAAGGCGCTTTCGTCGTAACCACGCTCGTCGTAGTCGCCACCCGACAGGTGTTCAGGCCTTCGCTTCTTGCCCCTCTGACGGATCTTGATGATCAAGATGATCAGAATGACTCCCAGGATCGTGAAGATCACCCACTTCATGGTCGCACCTTTCTGAGTCCATCGCCCGTGCGACGGCTTCGTCCCGATAGACCGACGCCTCGAGCTTGTCGAAAGCTCCGAAGGCGGTCAGCTCTTCTTCTTCGTCGTCGTCGGGGGGAAGCTCGTGGACCCTCCCGCGGGCTACCCTCTGATGAAACTCCGCGGCGCGTCGAATCGTCGCGAGCTCTTCCGCCACGCGCCCTGTCCCTTCGTCGATTCGCTCCTCGACGGAGAGCGCACGCTGGCGACTCTGGATCAGCTGCAGAATCTGGGCGATCAAGATAACGCTCAAAAGTGCGATGATCGCCCAGTCCATGTCGCTCGTACGATCTCCGTCGGTTGGCGAGGTCCTCCGAACCGGCGGCCATCGAGGCGGTGCGCGACGCCGGCACCGCGTTGGAAGCAGGCACCGTGCCCGGCGGCGCGGCCCTGCCCCCCCCCACCCCCCCGAAACAGC
>CAYZGY010000068.1:0-12553 GCA_964478085.1 uncultured Planctomycetia bacterium | reverse complement strand
GGGTTGGCTAGGTCCTCCGCTCTCGTGAGAGCGGAGAAGCCGCTTACTTGCCCATCTGGGCCTTGAGCGCGGTGAGGTCGTCTTCGACGTTCGAGGCGTCGAGCGCGTCGAACTCTTCCTTGAGAGTATCGTCGCCGGTGGTCGACATCGATTCGTAGGCCTGCGCCATCGCTTCGTCCTTAGCGACCGACTCCTCGAAGTTTGACAGCGCAGAGAACGCGTTGCTCGCTTCTCCGACACCGCTCATCGCTTGAGCGACCTTCTTCTGCGCCTTGGCAGCGTTCTTGCGCGCGATCAGCGTGCCGGCGTTGCGCTCGGCCTCTTCGATCTTGCGCTTGAGCTCGGTGACCTGATTCTTGAGTTGATCGCTCGTCTTTCGGGCGTTGTCGATCGACTGCTGCATCGCCTCGACCTGACGATCGCACTCCGACTTCTTCGCGAGCGCCTTGCGAGCGAGGTCTTCGTTGTTCGCCTCGAGGGCCTTCTTGGCGCGCTCTTGCCACTCTTCCGACTGTCGCTGGTACTTGCTGTACTCGGACTCGAGTCGGTTGTAGTTGCTCATCGCTTCCGCCGACGCGCGAATGACCTTGTTGAGCTCATTCTTCATGTCGCGGACGGTCTGCTTGAGCGTCGCTTCGAAGGTCGCATCCTCGATTGTGTCCATGCCCTTGTTGACCTGTCCGCGGGCAACTCGACCGAATCGGCCAAAGAAGTTCGAAAAGAATCCCATGAGTTCCTCCTGAGTTTCTGCGTGGGGTTGGTGACGGTGAACAGAAGAGCGCTGCCGGCTGTAGATCGCGTCTACAGATCGCTCAGAACACCGCGCGCTGCGATGACGTCGATCTCGAGAAACTCGAGACACGAGAGGATGTCGTCGGCATCGTCGTCACCCATCGCCTGGAGCTTGCAGAAATTGTTGAGCGTGACGGTGACCTTGCCGCCGTCGTGCTCGTAGAGCTGGAAGGAAGACGTAGAGATGCCGTTTTCTGCGCAGAGCATTTTGCGTGCGACGTCGAGCGTGATGGCGCTCGCGTCGACCGTCGTGCATGCGACCGAGTTGAAGAGCACGTTTTCTTCGAGCACCGACGTGATCACGATGCCGCTTTCGAGCTCCTTGATTTCGAGAACCGAATCGTACTTCGTGGTCACTTCGTAACCCTGGCTCGAAACGAGTTCGTAGACGGCATCGAGGTCGACGGCTTGAGTCTCCGTCTCGTCTGACATGAGGTCCGTTCCTTTCTTTGAAGTTCGCGCGACCCGTTCGGATCGCGTGGCCGTGATACCTGTGACTCATCGACTGCCCGGTGAGGATGTCTCAGGCTGGACAGAGCGGTTTCGAGAAATCCGCAAGTCCCCGGGCGGTCCTTCTAAATCTTTTCCCTGTAAGAACTTGCCTTGATTCTGGGCAGTTTTCGGGTCGCTGTCAAGCGAACCTCGTCTGGATCACCAATCCTTGACGGATCCATCGTCGAGGTCGAACTGCACATGGTTGCGCCAATCGTGACCGATCTTGTCCGAAAGGGCGTCGTCGTCGAGCTCGATGCCGAGGCCCGGCCCCGTCGGAATCTTGACGTAGCCCTTCTCGACCTCGAACGGCTTCTTGAGGTAGCCGTGACCGAGGGAGACCTGTTCCTGGCAGAGGAAGTTCGGGATCGAGGCGGCGAGTTGGAGAGTGGTGGACGATATGGCGCGGATCTTTGCCGACGTGTTACGGCGCGATCTCCTCGACCGCGGCGGCACAGGTGCGCGCTCGACCTTCGAGGATCGGCTCGCCGAGGCCGACGATGCCCTCGTCCGTGTGGATCTCGAGGAAGAGCCAGCGGGGGAGAACGAGCCGCGTTTCGAGCTTCGTGATGAGGATTCTTCCGCCGAAGCGCTCGAAGAGGCCTTCGCCGATCTTCTCCTGCTCGAGCTGAAACTCCGACTTCTCCTTCTTGTAGGGATCGAAGCGCGAGCCGATGTCTCGCGGGCGATCCTGTGCGAGTGCACACCCGGGGCTCGCCACGCCGATCGCACCAAGCCCGAGCGATGCGATCGCTCCTCGAAGAAAACGTCTGCGGCCGGCCGTGACTTGGTCGTTGTGTGCGGACATGAAAAAGCCTCCGTTCCGATGAAATCCTCGAAACGGAGGCTATCTCAATTCAGCCCGACGGGCGATCACTCAAACGGAAAATCGACGGCGCCCTTCTCGAGCCACTCGTACTTTCCTTCGAGGACCTGCTGGGCGAGCTTGTAGGTCGCCTTGTCGTCGTTCGAGCGAATGTTCTTGAGGAGGCCTTTCACGCGACGACGCGCGTGCATGCAGAAGTTGTCGGCGAGCTCGATGACGCCCGCATTCGCTTCCTTGTCCTTGCGGTGGAGCGCGTCCGCTCGTGCGACGGTCGCGGCCATCGCGAAGAGCTCCGAGCCGACCTCGACAAAGCGTCCGAGGAGGACCTGCTTCTTCTCGAGGCTCGCCTGGTAGATGTTCATCGCGTGGAAGAGCGAACGCGCGAGCTTGCGCGAGTGCGTGTCGACGAAGCGGAAGTGCTTCTCGAGCTGCTGGTTGACCTTGAAGCGCCGCGGAATCGGGTTCCATTGCTTCGGGTACCAGCCGGCGTAGAACGCGAAGGCCTTGAGCGCCGAGGAGACCTTCTTGCCGAACTTGGCCCGCGGGGTGAGCACGTCGCCGGCGGCGCGCAGGTGCGGATCGAGCGCTTCTCGCGAGATGAATAGGCGCATGATCTCGCTCGTTCCCTCGAAGATCATGTTGATGCGGCAGTCGCGCAGCGCGCGCTCGACCGGGACGGGCGCTTCGCCTCGACCCTTGAGCGACTGGGCGGTCTCGTAGCCGCGTCCCGAGCGAATCTGCATCGTCTCGGAGACGATGTTCCAGAACGCCTCGGAGCAGAACATCTTGCACATCGCCGCCTCGAGGCGGATGTCGGCGCCGCCCTTGTCGACGAGCATCGCCGGGTAGAAGCTGATCGACTCCATCGCGAAGGTGTACGACGCGATGTAGGCGAGTTTGGCCGCGATCGACTCGTGCTTACCGATCGGCGCGCCCCACTGGACGCGATCCCGCGCGAACTCGCGCGCCATCGTCAGGCAGCGCTTCGAGCCACCGGTGCACGCGGCGGGGAGCGTGAGACGACCCGTGTTGAGCGTCGTCAGGGCGAGCTTGAGCCCCTTGCCGACGTCGCCGAGGACGTTCTCGACGGGCAGCTTGACGTTCTCGAACTTCGCGACGCCGTTGTAGAGCGCCTTGAGTCCCATGAAACGACAGCGGTGCGTAAACTCGAGTCCTTCGGAGTCGCACTCGACGATGAACGCCGTGATCTGCTTGCGCTCGCGACCGCGCACGACCTTCGGCGGGGTCTGCGCCATGACGACGAGAATGTTCGCCTTGAGGCCGTTCGTGCACCAGAGCTTCTCACCGTTGAGGATCCAGTGCTTGCCATCCTCGGAGAGCTCGGCCTTCGTCGACATGTTGGCCGGATCGGAGCCGACCTCGTTCTCCGTGAGAGCGAAGGCCGATATCTCGCCGGCCGCGAGACGCGGGAAGTACTTCTTCTTCTGCTCTTCGGTGCCGAAGAGCTTGAGCGGCTGCGGCAGTCCGATGCTCTGGTGAGCGGAGAGCAGCGCGCCCGTGTTTCCACAGTGGCTCGAGACGTACATCATCGCGCGACTGTAATTCGTCTGCGAGAGTCCGACACCGCCGTAGCTCGAGGGGATCTTGATGCCGAACGCGCCGAGCTGCGCGAGCGCTTCGATCGCGTCGTCGGGGATCTCGCCCTCGAAGTCGATCGTGTCGGCGTCGACCTTGTCTTTGAGCACCGCGCCGAGCTTGTCGATGTACTCGTCACCCGTGGCGGCGTCGTCGTCGGGCTGGAGAGGATACGGAGCGATCAGCTCGTCGCGAAAGCGGCCCATGAAGAGCTCGCCGACGAAGCTCGGGTGCTCCCAAGTCGTCTCGCGCGCGGCCTCGGTGACCTCGAGGGCATCGCGTTGGCCCTCGGACATCTTCGAGGTGTCGATCTTAAGTTCGGCTTCCGGTTCGGCGACGCTCGTGTTCTCGCTCATCGAAGTCCTCGTGCTGTCTTCAGAGATTCCGGTTCTTCTTCTTCTCGGTTCGGGTCGCCGGCGCGGGGAGCTTGAGCGATTTCGACTACCCGGATCGTCCGGTCCGGCGATCGGCCATTACTGGAAGTTCCGGACTCGATGAACTACCGTTGATGGCACGAAGGTTATCATAACGTTAGCGGCCTGCGTTTGCCGCAATCGGAGTCGAAAGAGCTTATGCGTGGAACGTGTTTCCACGGCCCTCCTCGCCGTGCTCTCCGCATGGCGTCGTGTGCTGTCGTCTTGCTTCTCGGTGCGAGTTTTTTCGGTGAACGCGCCGCGGCGTACATTCACAAGCCGATGACGCTCGGCTACGTGATCCAGCAGTCGACGAATATCGTCGTGATGCGAGTCGAGAAGGTCGAGGACGGCGACAACGTCCTCCACTTTCGCAAGCTCCGGGACATCAAGGGCACGCACCACGAAGACGTCATCGTTCAGCAGATCGGGCAGCAGGGATTCCACGATCACGAGTGGCAGACCGTGATGCGTTGGGCCAAGCCCGGCAAGATCGCGGTGCTCTTTCACAACGGCCGCTCGAGCGAGACCTGCATCGACAACTACTGGTACCAGTGCAATCCGCGCGGCGGCAACTGGCGGATGACACACGCCGAGCCGTACCTGCGTCGGAGCTTCGCGGGATCGACGAAGCGGCTCGTTCGAATCGTCGATGCCGTCCACGCGGGCAAAGAGGCCATCGCGCCGTGCTACTTCAACGGCACGAACGAGGAGATCGAGGACGGCACGGCGCGCATGCAGCGTCTCAAGGTCAGCCTCCAGCGCATCGAGTACGACCCCAAGCGGGACTTTGTCGGCTGGGGAGGAGGCGAGCTCGAGCAGCTTCGTGGCATGCCTGGCTTCTCCCACCTTGCGACTCTCGCGGATGTCGGACTCCACGCTCGCGGGATCTCCGCGGGTGATTTCGACGGTGACGGTCGCGTCGACCTCGTGCTCTTCGGTGAGCGAAAGAGCGTGCTCGTCCGCAACGAGGAGAAGATCTTCAACGAGATCGAGCTGCCGTACGAAGGTGGCGCGCGTTCGGCGGCACTGGCGGACTTCGACGGTGACCATCGACTGGATCTCTTGCTCGGAACGCCGAGCGGAGTGCGGCTTCTCTCATCGACGTCGGATCGTGAGGAGCCCTTCCGAGACTCGAGCGACCTTCTGCCCCGCCTTCGCGGCGCGAACGTCACGAGCGCCGCATGGATCGACGTCAATCGCGACGGCTGGCCCGACGTCGTCGTCGCGAACGGATTCTTCGGAATCAGCGTCATCTTGAACTTCGCGGGAGAGAACGGCGCGCGTCGATTGGAGCTCGCTCAGACGATCGAGATCCCCGATCCGGTGTACTCGGGTGATCTCGCCAATCGCCGCGGATCTACGCTTTCGGTGGGCGATGTCAACGGGGACGGAGTCACCGACGTCTTTCACGATGCCGGAGGAGGAGTCCTTCTTCTCGGGCGAGAGACTTGCGCGGACGCCGAGGGAGTCGCGGGGTCGTGGTTCGATCTCGAGACCGACTCGGGAATCCGTCTCCGGCGATCGAGTCGTGGTGGGTCGTTCGGCGATTTCGACAGTGACGGTGATCTCGACTACTTCTCTCCTTCCGATCGCTTCGGTCGCCTCTTTGCGAACGATGGGCGGGGCCAGTTTCACGACGTGACGAGTCGCGCGTTCTCGATCGTTGCAGCGAACCGCGGCTTCGCGAGCTCCTCTGCGTGGGGTGACTTCGACGGAGACGGCCGACTCGATCTCGTCGTCACGTATCGCAACGCGAGCCACCGTGTCTTCCTCAAGCGCGGTGAGCGCTTCGCCGACGCGACGCACGAGCTCGGTCTCGATCGTCGCTCGTTCCAGTCGGTCGGTGCGAGTTTGGCCGACTTCGACGGCGACGGTGATCTCGATCTTGCGCTCATCAACGAAGGCAGTGATTCGAGTCTTCTCCTGGCGGCGAATCGAAACTCGTTCGCGCACACGCCGGTCGACGTCGTCCTCCCGGTCGCACCGCGTGCTTCAGGTGCGGTCGTCAAGATCAGCGAGCCTCGGGAAGGGGCCGACGGATTCGACCTCGTGTTTCGCACCGAGCTCGGTGGCTTGAGCGGCGGCGGGTCGCAGAGCGTCTCGACGGCTCACGTCGGCCTCGTGCCCGGTGTCTACCGTCTCGAGATCGAGTACCGCGACGGCACGAAGCAGCAGGAAGACTTCGAGGTGAAGCAGACGCACGTCGTGCTGGAGGTCCAGCGATGAAGCGAGTCGATCGATCTCTCTCGATCACCGTCGCGCTGATTCTCGCGATCGCCGGAAGCGCGTCGGCCGATTGGTCCACGAGTCAAGGCGATCTGCGACGTTCCGGATTTCTCGACGACATCGACGGACCACGGAAGCCCGAGGTTCTCTGGGTCCTTCCGGAGCGAAGCAGCTTCGCCGCTGCGCCGGCACTGACGAAAAAGATGCTCTTCGTGCCGTCCCTCGGAGGTCTCGGCGCGCCCGAATGCGCGGCACTCGCGCTCGATCCGAAGGCGAAGGAGCGGATGAAGTGGTCGCTCACCTCACCCGTGTTCGAGTTGCCGACCGCTGCCGCGCCCGTCGTTCGCGACTCGGTGCTCTACGTTGGCGAGGGCATGCACACGAACCGAGCGGGGGCTCTCACCGCGATCGATGCAGAGCGCGGACTTCCGCTCTGGCGACACGTCGTCGCAGGGTACCTTTGTCACGTCGAAGGCGCAGCGACCGTTGACGCCGCGGGACGCATCTACTTCGGCTCGGGATCGGGCGGAGTGATCTGTCTCGATGGATCGAAGATTCGTAGCGGCGGCGTCGAGTACTCGCTCGCGGACTATCGCAAGCGTGTCCATGCCGAGTGGGGGAGACTCCAAGCGGCCTACGAGAAGGTCAAGGAGGAGCAAGGATTCGCGTCTCGCGTCGACGAGGTCTCGATCCTCGAGAACCTAGCTCCAACCGTCTCGGAAGTTTGGACTGCGGGTCGTGAAAAACTCCATGTCGACGCGCCCGTGACTCTCGTCGAGTTCGCACCGAAGGAAGGGCCGAAGCAGAGGCGCCTCCTCGTCGGCTCGGCCTTTCTCGACGTCGAGAAGCGGGGCTACCGCGGGATCGTGTGCCTCAACGCCGAGGACGGCTCGGAGATCTGGCGACACGACGTGCGCTGGAACCCCTGGGGTGCGCCGAGCGTTGCGCGCGTCGAGATCGACGGCGAGACCCAGCAAATCGCGATCGTGACCTGCAGCTCGATCCGCTTCGACCCGAGGACGATTCGTGGCGCGCGTGGTGCGGTTGTCGCGATCGACATCGCGAGCGGCGACACGATCTGGTCGCATTACTTGCGCGGAGGAGTTCTCGGGTCCGCGGCGATCGATCCTTCGCGGCGTCGCGCCGTCGTCGGAGCTTCGGACGGAACGGTTCTTTGCCTGGACGTCGCGAGCGGCGCCGTCGTTTGGCAGAAACGTGCACGAAAGGCGGTCTTTAGCGGAGTGGCTGTCGATCGAAACACGGCTTACTCCGTCGATCTCGATGCCGAAGTGCGTGCTTGGTCGCTGGGGCGTGGCGAGCTGCGTTGGAAGAAAGATCTCGCGGGCGATCCGCGCATCGGGCTTCCGAGCCGAGTCTTCGGATCGGTCACGGCCGCGGGCGGTCGGCTATTCATCGCGACGCACAATCTCGAGGGGCGAAACACCGGGGCGCCCGCGTACGTCGTCTGTCTCGGAGATCGCGACGTCGGCCGTTCGCGCAGCGAGGGGGTCGTTGTCGACCGCGAGAAGGGGCGAGTCATTATCGATGTCGAGATCGCGCCCCGCAAGCTCCTGCATCTCGATGAGATCTATCCGATCGAGGTCATGGCGACGTCGCCGCAAGGAAAGAAGGCGCACGAGACCGTGTTCGTGACGGACGTGCGACCGAGTGATGTGCACCGTGCGCTCGAGACGCTCGGGCTTCGCTCAGGCAAGCCGACGGTCGGGCGAAAGACGAAGCCGACGGGACCGGAGGTCTCCCTCTGGGTCGAGTATTCGGGGATCCAAGGCCTGAAGAAGCGCATCGACCTCTCGCGGACAGTGATCGATCGGCGCACGGGACTGCCGATCGAGTCGGGTGTCGGGCCGCGTACGGATCGCGTGCGTTGGGTCTTTACGGGTTAGACGAAGGTCGAGTCGGAGTCGGCCGCTGGCACGGAGCGTCTCTACGGTGCGGATCTCAGCGGAACGCTCGCGACCCTCTACTCCGTGACGGCCGAGACGGTCTTTCAGTCGAATCTCACGATGAATGCCGAGACCTTCCTCAGTCTCGACGTCGCGAAGTTCCTCCCAGCGGTCGGCACGAAGGCGAAGCTCGTCGTCGAGCCGGTGCGCAAAGAAGGAGGTGCCAAGTGATGAATCCGCGCGGCACCCGAGCGACGAAGAATCTGTCGCGCAGTTTCGTGATCGTGTTCGTCCTGGCGATCGTCAGCTTCGATACGCGCGCAGGTCAGGGTGACGCGCTCGAAAAGGCCGCGGAGTCGGGTGACCTCGCGGCGGCAAGCGCAGCGCTCGACCGACTTGCGAAGGATCAGGTGCTCGCGAGCTCTTTCGAGTTCGCGATGGCGAGAGCCGTCGTCGAGCGTGAGCGCGCGATCACCGCACGAGCGCTCATCGAGCGCGACGATCTCGAGCGAAGCGTCGTCATCGAGAAGAACAGCGTTTGGCGCTATCGCAAGGGACTCTCGGCGCCGCCCGCCGATTGGAACGCTCGCGAGTTCGATGATTCGAGCTGGGAGAGCGGCCCGGCGAGCATCGGGTTCGGCGGTGCAGATGACCGCACGCGTCTCGACGACATGCAGAGCAAGTATTCGACGCTCTTTCTGCGCCGTGCGTTCACGGTCGACGAGAAAAGTGTCGATCGAGTCGTCGGATTGCGACTCGAGGTCATGTTCGACGACGGATACGCCGCGTACCTCAACGGTCACGAGATTCACCGCGTTCACGTGAGAGGGCGACGCGGTCATCCGGTCGATCACAAGGCGACGGCGACCTCGCAGAACGCAGCGACGAAGTACGAGGCGTTCGTCGTTCCGGCGACGGGGCTCGTCGCCGGTGAAAACACCCTCGCGTTCGTCGGGCTCAACTACACGATCGCCTCGAAGGACTTCTCTCTCGACGCGATGATCTCGACGGTATCGCGAGCCGCGTCGGCCACGGGAGAAGACTGGCGGCGCCACGCTCTCGCTGCCTCGAAAGCACTCGAAGACGCTGATGACCGAGCGAAGACCGAGTCCCATCGGCGCCGAGTCTTACTCGAACGAGCGGTTGTCGGGCTCCTGCTCGACGATCTCGAGCGCGTGGAGGAAGATCTCACGAGTGCCGAGACGCTCAGTGCCGAGACGCTCAGTGGCGATGGCGCGCGAGCCCTCGACTATTTGCGCGCGCTGACTGCGATGCGATCGGGCCGTTTCGTCGAGGCCGGTCGACGCCTCGTTCGCAGCGCGAGCGGCGGTGTCGAGAGCCTCGATGCGCGTTCGACGTTTCTTCTCGCGAGAGTCCACTCGGCGCTCGACGAGTGGAGTGAAGCGGAGCGACTCTACACTTCGGCGATCGCCAAAGCGGATGCGAGCGAAAACGTCTCGCGTCGTTTTCCGCTTCACGAGGCTTCGCTGCGTCGTGGCGTGGCGCTGTTTCAGCTCGGCGAGAGGACAAAAGCGCTGGAGTCTTTCGCGCAGATCGCGAAGGCAAAGGACGCTTCCTACGTCGCGAACACCGCGCGTCTCTTCCAGGGAGTCGCGAGAGTGGCTCACGGGAATCACAGCGTCGCGGCCGACGAGCTCTCCAAGTTCGCGAATCGGACGCTCGACTCCGAGCTTCGTTCGCGCGCGCTCCTCTGGGCCGGTCGCGCGACGCTCGAATGGTACGACTCCGCCGAATCGTGGGCCCAGGGAGAGCTCAAGGAGCGGACGATCGACCTCTTCGACCGGTGCGGCATCACGTCGTCGAGTCTGCGCATCGAGCGTGAGCTGCTCCAGGCTCGAGGTGAGGCGTTCCTCCGCTTCGGTAACGTCGCGGGCGCGCTCGACGAGCTCGAGAAAATTCCTGCGGGTGATTCCGAGCGCGTCGCTCTGACGACCTACCGTCGCGTCGTCGCGCTTCAGAAGATCGGTAAGTACGCCGAGTCGCGCAAGCTTTGCGAAGAGTTCCGTCGGCTCCATCCGACGAGCGGGCTGCTTCCGTGGTTCCGTCTCCGGCAGGCGGACGCGTTCTTCCTCACGGGGGTCGACTCCTCGGCGGAGGAGCTTCGGAACGAGCGGCTCGACGCGGCGATCGCGGGCTATCGCGAGGTGATCGAGTCGGGCGGAATCGAGTACGAAGATTCGGCCGAGGCGCGTCTCGGCATCGCTCTCGTGCTTCGAGGTCGATTCGAGGCGGCCGAACGTGCTTTCGAGGGAGTCGACGTGGAGGCTGCGGCTGACGCGGCACCCGCGGGAGATCATCCGGTCGATGCGATCGCGGTTCCATACCTCCGCGCGCGGATGCTGCTCGGTCGGCTCGGCTCCGAACGCAGGCCGCGAGATGCTCGCACGGCGTCCCGGATCGTCAACGGGCTCGAGCAGGTCGAGAAGTGGCTCGTCGACTTCCATCAGGGCCAAGGCATCTCGGATCCACTGCGCACGAAGGCGACGATCGAGCTTGCCGCATGTCTGCGCCGTCGCGGAACGCTCACGGCGGAGAAGAGCGAGCGACAGAGGATCCTTCGTCGCGCTCAAGGGCTCGTCACCTTGATTCGTCGGCGACTGGGAAGGCGTGCAGACGCCGCGGGCGCGTATCTCGAAGAGGCGCGTATCCTCGTCGCGATGGGCTCGACGTCGAACGCGATCAAGCGCTACCGCAGCTTCGTCGATGAGGTGCCGTGGAAGGACAGCGAGATCGCCCCGATCGCTCTGGTCGAGTTGGCGGAGCTGCAGCGGCGGACGAAGAAGTACGGGGACGCGCTGAAATCGCTTTCGATCGCTCGGCGTACTGTGCCCGAACCGGTTGGCGTCTTCGAGACGCCGTACCCGTTGGAATCGCGAATTCGATTGCTCGCTGTCCGTGTCGGAATCGAATCGGGGGATACGAGCCGGCTTCTGCCGATGCTCGAGAGTCACTTTCGTAGGGTACGCGCGCTCTTTGGCGCCCGTGGGGCGATCGAAGGGGCGCTGCTCGTTCGTGAGCTCGAGCCCGAGGCGGCGTTTGATGTTCTCGAGAAGCACGAATCCGGCACCGCGAGTCTGTCGAGCTGCCAGATGGTCGATTTGCTCCTCGCTCTGACCCGTCGCGACCTTGTCGAAGGGGGAGAGCGACTCGCTGGAAGACTCGATCGGCTCGTTTCTCTCGTCGGCCCGAACGATTCGCGTTTCGCCGAGGTGGAGAGTCTGCGGGCGGCGAAGCTCTTGGCGGAGGACAGGTACGAAGAGGCCCAGCGTGTGCTCGAGGAGGCCTACGCACAAGTCGTCGATCCCGCGATCGAGGAGGAGCTGGTCTTGCGCCTCGCGTTCTGCGAAGTGTTCAGCGATCGGGCTACCGCGTCGAAACGCTTCGCTTCGCTCGAGACGAAGGATCCGCGGCTCAAGAGTCTGGCGAGCCTCGGGCGGTCGCTCGTCGCGAGAATCGACGATCGCGACGGCGAGGCGGCGAACCACGCGAAGGCGTTCGCGAAAACAGCCAAGTCGAGCGGCCGGCTGGTTGGCGGATCCTACCGTTCGAAAGATCCTGAACGCGTCGCCCGCCTCGCACGAGCGTCGGCGAAGGAGACCGACTCGAGCGATTCGATCGACCGTGCGGATGTCGTGGCCAAGGAGCTCCTCGCTTGGCCGCTTGTCGCCCAGTCCGCGACGAACTTTAGCCGGCTCGACATCGCATTTGCCCCGTCGGTGACCTCTTCGCGCGACAGCGACCTTGAAGACGACGTCCGCGAGCTTCGCCTCACGCCTTTCCCGGTCGGTGAGCTCGACGAGAAGGATCCCCTCGACTTCGTCGACTGGCTGTGGATCGATCCGGCACCGCCGGTTCTTCCTCTCGTCGGGGGTTTGTCCGAGAGCCTTCTTCGGCTCGTCAAGATTTCGGAGTCTCAGTCGTGAGTTCAGCGCGTCTTTCGATTTTCGTTTTGGCGGTTCTGTCCCTACCGGTTTCTGCGTTCGCGGTCATCAAGACGCCGTACCCGCTCAAAGAGGTCAATCGAGCCTTTGGTGAGATCTTCGAGGCCGAGGTTTCGAGTGTCGACACGAAGACGGGAAAGGTCGAGCTCTCCTGGCGAAAGGACCTCAAAGGGAAGACGGCGTTCGCCAAGATCGTCCTGGGAAGGCCGAAAACCGCGACGGACCTTCCGAAGCTCATCGAGCGCGTGCGGGTCGGGTTGCCCGTCGTGATCTTTACGGAGACGAAGCGAAGGAAGACGCGTGTTCTCTTCTACACCGAAGGAACTTGGTTCAGCTTTC